>JAGGZC010000062.1 GCA_021162185.1 Candidatus Woesearchaeota archaeon
CATGTATACTAATCTCTCTATATATTGGCCCACTACTTGTGAGCTTGCTTTCATATAATATAATCCTGTCCGCAATGAAGGATTCTCCTTTTAAGCCTTGAATTCTTTTCACTATGAGCTCTGCGTTATTTAACGAGTAATCCTTTATCCTTGCAATAGTTATATGTGGCTGGAATGGCTTATCAGGCATTATTCCTACTGCTTTCACAACTTCTCTATGCAATGCTTCTAGGTATTCATGTGGCTCTACTCCTAGCCATACAACTCTGGGTTTTTGTTTTGGGAAAAAACCATAACTCTTTATTGTCAGTTCTTTCTTCTCCATGTCTATGCTTTTTAATGCCTGCTTGATTGTTTCTATCTCTTCTTCTGGTATGTCTCCTAAAAATAATAGGGTTATATGATAATTTTCTTCTTCTACGAGCTTTACTCCCGGAATCTTTAGATCTCTCACTTTTTCATATATCTTTTTCTTTAGTTCTAGGGGTAGGGGTAGAGCAATAAAGCTTCTCATGATAGATCACCCAGCTCCTTTTTATATATCTCATAATCCCTTTCTGACCATAATACAAGCATGATTCTCTCAATTATTCCAGATTCATAGTTTTTTAAGACACTCCTAACAATTCTCGCTGAGTCCTCAATACTTACTCCATATGCACCAGTACTTATAGCTGGGAACGCAATACTTTTGCATCCGAGTTGTTCAGCTAGCATTAAAGAGTTGATATAGCAATCCTTTAATAATTCTATGTTATCTCTCCAAGCCCTTGGCCCTACGGTGTGAATAATATATTTAACACCATTCTTGGCTAAACCATAGCTCTTTGTTGCAACAGCTCTCCCAATTGGTAATCCATTGGGATATTGTTCTCTTCTAATCTTTTTGCATTCTTCTAATAGCATTGGTCCAGCTGCTCTATGAATTGCTCCATCTACCCCTCCACCACCCATCAAGCTAGAATTAGCAGCATTGACAATACAATCAGCACTGATCTTAGTGATATCTCCTCGAAGGATTTCAATTCTTGGTTTCATGGAGATATTGCTCTTTTATGGATTATTTAAAGATTTCTCATAATATTTATTAATCATTCATGCAACTATATAAACATGGGAAAACCTAGGATAGTTTATACTTCTGATCTACATGGAAATCTTGACCAGTATAACAAACTCTTAGAGTTTTTAGTGGAAGAGAAAGAAAAAGAAAATCTTGAAGTACTTATACTTGGGGGAGACCTCCTTCCGAAATGTTCTAGCTGTGGAATCGAAAAGCTGATAGAAAAACAAAAAAGATTTATCAATGAACATTTCTTTTCAATATTGGGAAAAATAAAAAATCTTTGGATGACAACATACCTAATTCCTGGGAATGATGATTTAAAGATAAGTGTTGCTTTATTGAGAGAGGAGAATGAAAATTTATTCTATGATATCTCTCTTAAAAGAAAGAAACTATTTGGAAATTTAGAAATAGTGGGCTATCCCTATGTCCCTATAACTCCCTTTGATCTCAAGGACTGGGAGAAATATGATTTAAGCAACCCTCCACAGGAATTAGTGAGGGAATATGAAAAAAGAAAAAAAGAGAATTATAATATAAGAGGAATCAAGACTTATCCCTTCTTAGATGAAAAGAATGATTTTCTTAAAGTTCTAAGAGTCCTCTTTTATTGGGAGGATTATTCATTTAATGAGAAGCATGAAAAAAATGATTCAATCCAGCTAGATCTAGAGAAAAAAATATTCACAAAGAATCCTGATAAAACACTATATGTTATTCATACTCCTCCAAATAATACTGATCTAGATGTTATTTGTCTAAAAACTAGTAGTGGGGGTCTAGAGAAAGCGCATAGGGGTAGTTTCGCGGTGCGATTGTTTATTGAGAAATATCAACCCTACATAACTCTTCATGGGCATATACATGAAACAGTGAGATGTACTGGGAAATTTATGCAGATCATAGGGAAAACACCATGTATTACTTCTGGTAATGATAATAATTCAGAAGAACTATCAGTGATATTACTCGATTTGGATAATAATAAGTTTGAGAGGCGCTTATTATGATCCATTTCCACTTAGCTCTCCTTTTATTTCTTCTATTCCTATATAGATAACTCCGTTTGGATCTATTAAGTAGGGCTTAGGGGTGTCACTTATAGCTATTCTTATCTTTCTAGAAGGCACTATTTCCCTTGTTATAAAGTCTAGTGCGTGAATGCTCTCCTCTGTATACCCAAGCACTAATATAGAGTAATTCATATCTCCTTTCAATCTGATTTTATCCATGAATAGTGTCATGACTTGTTTTTTGAATAAATATTTCTGTACAAAAAATGTACATAGAGTTGTATATTTAGAGTTTTTCCATAAATTTTTTATATCAAGCTTGCTTAGGATGATGTATGCTTGACTCTGAATTGAGACAAAGACTCATTGATTTTATCTCCATACAACCAAGGAGTATTGAAGAAGTAGCCAGATATATAAACAAGAATTGGCGCACAGCTAATAGGTATATAGAGAGACTAGTTGATGAAGGCATTCTTTCTGTAAAGGTTTTTAGGGCTGGTACTCGAGGAGCATTAAAAATCGTTTATTTAAACACTCCTTATCAGATGTTTAACTTGTTTCAAAGAGATCTATACGAAAAAATAATGAATGGGAGGAGGAAAGAAGATTTTAGTCCATTCGAGATATGGCAATATATTGAGGATGACAAAAAGGAGGCATTCCTAGAGGAACAAGAAGATGAATCAGCAACTGCTTTTAACAAAGACTTGTTTAGAATAATGAGGCATGCAAAGAGGGAGATCTATATTTTTTCTGGTAATCTATCATGGGCTAGATTAATGGATAGGAATACATCAATAATTGATTTGTTGAGACATCTTTCAGACAGAGTGCGAGTATACATAGTTGCAAGGATAGACATGACTGCTATTGATAATGCTAAGAGAATGCTAACAATTAATCATGACAAAAAGAAAGAAGTAATAAAAATTAGACACAGAGCGCAGCCATTAAGAGCACTAGTGATTGATGATTCCTTGTTGAGACTAAAAGAGGTATACGATCCCTCTAAGTACAAGAAGGGAGAACTCAATAGGAAGACATATATCTTCTACGATATCAGGGATACTGAATGGATTAAATGGATAAAAAAGGTTTTTTGGGATATGTATTATAAATCCATTGATGCAGACATAAGGATCAGGGAGATGGAGAAGATTCACAGACTTAACAGAATTGTTTAATCTTATGGTTATTTTTCTCATCTCGTAGTTAATAGAAACCTTTTTAATTACACTACTCCTAGCCTTATTTATGATTGAGATAATTATCCATGGACGTGGAGGAGAAGGAGCAAAAACAGCTGCATTCATGCTGGCAGAGGCAGCCATTCTCGAGGGCTTATATGCCCAAGCATTCCCAGAATATGGACCAGAGCGTAGTGGGGCACCAGTTAGAGCATTTGTAAGGATTAGTGACAAGCCAATCTATACTCATTCACCCATTACTAATCCAGACATAGTAGTAGTGATTAATCCCACACTTATTGATAGAAAAGAGAATTATGATGGGTTAAAAGATAAAGGAGTAGTAATATTGAATACTGATAAGCCAATAAATCTTGGCTTTGATGAGTGGATACTAGACGCCACAAGAATTAGTCTTGATACTCTCGGAAGACCAATAACTAATATTCCCATGATGGGAGCATTGATAAGAGCCACGAGCATTGTTAAACCAGAATCCTTTGAAGAAGTAATAAAAACACATCTAGCTGGGAAAGGCGAGGAAACTGTTCATAAAAACATTGAAGCCTTTAAAAGATCTATTCAAGAGGTGAAACATGTCTAACGAGAAGGGTTGGAAGGAACTCCCAATTGGGGGTAGAATCCTTAATCCTGGTAATAGCAAGGAATTCAAGACTGGGGATTGGCGTAGCAAGAAGCCAGTAGTGGATAAATCTAAATGCACTGGCTGCCTGCTATGTAGGCTTTACTGTCCAGAAAACGCGATCCATATAGACAAGGATGGCAAGATAAGTATTGATTATGATCACTGTAAGGGTTGCGGGATTTGTAGCAGTGTATGCCCTGTTAAAGCCATAAAAATGGAGGAAGAAAAATGAAGCAGAAAAGGATTGGTCTAACTGGTGCACATGCAGCTGCTCTAGCAATGAAACAGATAAATCCAGACGTGGTGGCAGCTTATCCTATTACTCCTCAAACACCCATAATGGAGAGGTTTGCTGAATATGTTGCTAATGGAAAAGTAGACACAGAGCTGATCAGGGTAGAGTCAGAGCATTCAGCTATGAGTGCGTGTATTGGTAGCAGCGCTGCTGGTGCTAGAACAATGACTGCCACGTCTGCTAATGGTTTAGCATTAATGACAGAGATCGTTTATATTGCTCCAAGTTATAGGTTACCAATAGTTATGAATCTTGTTAATAGAGCGCTGAGTGGACCAATAAATATTCATTGTGATCATAGTGATGCAATGCTTGTGAGGGATTCTGGATGGGTAATGCTTTTCTCTGAGAATGCTCAAGAGGTATATGACAATAATTTCATTGCTCTAAGGACTGCTGAGGATTCAAGAGTATTACTACCAGTAATGATTAATCAGGATGGATTCATAACTAGTCATAGCCTTGAAACACTAGAAGTAGGAGAAGACAAAGAAATGCATGAATTCGTGGGCGAATATAATCCAAGGTATAGCTTGCTTGACACTGATAACCCTCATACTCTTGGACCATTAGATCTTTATGATTACTACTTTGAACATAAACGTCAACAAGCAGAAGCAATGATGCATGCAGACAGAGTGATTCGAGAATACATGAAGCAATACTCTGAACTAGTTAATAGACCTATAGACGTGGTTGAGCCTTATCGCTTGGATGACGCAGAGTTTGTATATGTAGCAATGAATAGTACTGCTGGCACATTGAGAGTAGTAGTGGACATGCTTAGAGACAAGGGAGTAAGGGCTGGGCTATTAAAGATAAGGCTTTACAGGCCTTTCCCTTGGAGAGATGTTAAATCCTTGCTTGGAGACAAGCATAAAATAGTTGTGCTTGATCGAGCATTGAGCCCTGGGGCAACTGGTGGAGCATTATATCAAGATGTTAGGTCGAGTCTTTATGGTTTATCTACTCCAATAGTGGCTGGATATGTATATGGACTTGGAGGTAGAGAGTTTACAGAAGAGCAAGGATTAAGGATCTATGAAGAGTTAAGAGATCTAGATGATAATGAACCATTCCAAAGATTTATGGGGGTTAGAGAATGAATCTCAAAGAGCTAGCAACTATTGATGCAGGACTAGCTCCTGGCCATAGGCTTTGCCCTGGATGTGGAGCAGCAATCATTGCAAACATTGTTCAAAGAGTTGCAAGAGCAAAGGGCTATGAACTAGTAGTGGCTAATGCTACTGGGTGCTTAGAGGTAGCCACAACTATTTATCCCTATACTTCTTGGCGCATCCCATGGATTCATAACGCCTTTGAAAACGCGGCTGCAACGATTAGTGGAGTAGAATCTGCCTATAAAGTCTTGAAGAAGAAGGGAAGAGTCAAGAAGGATAATATTAGATTCGTCGTGTTTGGTGGAGATGGTGGGAGCTATGATATTGGTTTACAATCAATGAGTGGAGCATTCGAGAGGAGGCATAAATTCTTATACATTGTCTATGATAATGAAGCATATATGAACACTGGCATTCAGCGTAGTAGTGCTACTCCTCTAGGCGCATGGACAACTACTACTCCTATTGGTAGTGCTCATAGGGGTAAAGAAGTTGAGAGAAAGGATTTAACAATGATAGCTGTTGCTCATCGCTTGCCATATGTCGCGCAGGCAAGCATTGCATTTCTACCAGACCTAGTGAGAAAGATAGAGAAAGCTCTAGATGTTGATGGCCCAAGCTTTATCAATATTCTTAGCACTTGTCCTAGGGGTTGGTATTTTGATCCTGCTGATACCTTAAAGGTTGCAAGGATGGCTGTAGAGACAAACTTTTGGCCATTATTTGAAGTGGTTAATGGGAGATTCATATTGAACTATGAACCAAAGGAAAGGAAACCAATAACTGAATGGATAAAGCTACAAGGAAGATATAAGCACTTATGGGAAGACACACCCCAGAATAGAGAGATAATTGCTAGGATACAGAGAGATATAGATGAGAGATTCAACTATATTAAGCGTTTAGCATCACTCCATGAATGATTCAATAATCCTTCTAGCGATAATCTTTGCCTTCTCCTTTTTACAAGGATACACTGGGAGAGTTATATCTATATGGAAACAGTTCCCAGTATCAGTCAGGGAATATACATCCTGGAGGAGTAGATCTTTTTCAAGCCTTATATAGAAATGACAATATTCATCTATTCTTGACTCTAACTGGTTTAATATCACTTTTTTGTCTTCAGGAGTGAGAGATGAGAACAAATTTTTGAGGAAGGCATTGATGAGTCTCCTCTTTTCAAGGATAACTCTTAGAATGATTATTCTTCTCTCATTGAAACCCATTGCTTCTTCTCGCTTCAAGCACTTTTCAAAGTCTTCGCTATTTATCCCTACTAGTTTTTTCAATGCTTCAAGTATCAATGATTCCTCATCTTCAGGCTTCACGAAAACTCTTATAGCTACATGTTTAGCTAGCTCCATGAATAGAAGGTAGGGTGTCTTTCTTTTTAAGATTTATCTCTTTGAGAAATCTTAGGGATTCGGATTTGATCTTGTTTATTGCTTCCATGCCTTTCAATGAATGATCCTCATCTTTGATTAATACTATTCTATGATTCCTTTTTGGCTTTATCTTTTCTATGTATTCATGATCTATCAATTCATCTCTTGTCCCAATAAAGATTAATGTTGGCTTGTCTTTTAGGTCCTCATATCTTATCCCTATTTCTTCTGCACTAACACTTGATAAGGGCTTACCCATGACTCTTTGCATGTCTCTTTCCCTTAGTAATGGTGAGAGCAAGATATAGCCATCAACTACTTCTCTGACTAATTCAACTATTAATGATCCAAGACTCTTCGCTATAAAGACTATTCTATGAGCATTATGATTCTTCTTGATGTATCCCAAGACTTCTTCAATTTCTCTTTGACAAACATTCAATGTGTAGGATTCTTGATTATTCTCTATTTGCCATAGAAATTCATATTTCGCTAGGCTATAATCACTCTTTGCAGCTATCTCATCTATGAATCTATATCTCTCGCTTTGAACATTTCCAGATGCTCCAGGTATAAAAACCAAGAAGTTGTTGGACCTATAATGCATATATATTGCTTGTCTGTCATTTATCCATTCTTTGTTCATTGATCAATACTTAGGAGGGATCTATTAAATATTTTTCCATAATCTTTAAATATCCCTCTTGCTCTTTACTTTTATATGGCGATCATTAGTTTGAGGAATGCCTTACTTAAAACTCCTGAAGAAATTGGAATAGTGGCTAGGGATCTAGCGAGGATACAAAACATTGGTATAAATGTACCAATAACAGCTATACTTGATAGCTCTGTTTTTACATCTCTCCTTGATAGCTATGCTCTTAGACTAAAGATTGATGAGATCTTGAGAGATACTCCTGATAAACAGGAAGCATCTGCGAGGATATTAATGCTTTTCCAAGAGTTAGAATTGCCACAGGAATTATTAGAAGAGGCCAATGAGGCATTATCACTCTTAGGAGAGTCTATACTTGAGTCAAAGGAGAGTATCGCATTAATGATTCCCTCAGCAATGTCTCTGAATGAAGAGTTATTCAACACAGGATCACAAATAGTAATGAACAAGGAAGAGTTAAAAGAAAAACTATTAGATCTTTATGCTTCTTGTGCATCTCTACCAGTAATTGAAAAAGATGGATGGATAAAGCATATGGCTGTGATTGTCCAAGAATTAAAAGATTTCAATGCTTCAGGAGTAATACTCTTAGAAGGAGTGGATAAATATAGGATTATTGCTGTTCCAGGTATTATGGATATATATGATAAATACTTATTTGAGAGGGGAGAGAAATATGTTTATAGTAATAATGATTTAAGATTATTAGAAGAGCATGAGGCTTTATATGGCTTGTTTTTAACAGAGAAAGGCCTCACAAAAAGAGAGGTAAAGGGAAGAATAATTAATGATAAACAAGTAGAAGAGATAGTCTCAACTATTAAGAGGATTAGGAGAGAGGAACCAGGCATATATAAGGCTTATTGGGCGATCAAGGATGAAAAGGTTTATATCCTTCTTGTATATAGAGGTGAACCAGTGGTGAAGGAAATAAAACCAGTTGAAGAACCCTCAATTCCAGAAGAGGAAGGAGTAGGAGAGGAATGGGAAAAAGAGCTAGAGGAAGATCTAGAGTTCATAGAAGAAATGGAGAAATTGGAAAAGGAGACAGAGGAACAAGGAGAAATAGAAGAGGAGAGGGTTAAAGAAATCGAACAAGAAATAACCCATAAAGTAGAAGAACCGACCATTGAGAAAGAAGAACAAGAGAAAAAGGAAGAAGTAGAACCAGGAATACAAGAAGAAGATATCTTTAGTCTTGTAGAGAAAGAAGAGGAAGCACTAGAACAAGGAGAAGAAGTAATAGAGGAAAAAATAAGTCCAGCTATGAGTAGTGGGGATTTATATCATTCAATTAAGACCTCTTTTAACTCATTGATTATTAATGCATTCTTAGCTGTAAAGAAAAAATTACTAGAAGAATATCCATGGATAAAAGAATTTACAAGAGAAGAATTGTCAAGCATAGAGTCTGCTGATATGATAGAAAAGATACTGGAACTCAAGCATTTATATGAGAGAGCATTAGAAGCAGAACCAATGACGAGGCAAGAATTATTCAAGGCATTAGTAATCCTTGAATCATTTTTCAACGAGTAATATTCTCCTTGTTAATGATTTATGTATTCTTTGATTATACCCATATTTTATCTTCCAAGAAGTATTGGCTAGTATGCTCTCAATATCCAACCAGTGGGGAGAGCTGAACACAAGTCTTTTTGTTAAATTCTCGGCATTTATCAAGAATTCCTCAAATAGTTTTTTTATCTCTCTATTAGGAGTATTCTTTCCGAATGGTGGCTCTGTTACTATTGCATCAATATTTTTCCAACCAGTCTTTCCAAGTATCTCGCTTAGAGATATATTTCTAGCATCACTAATCCAGACTGGGGGGTTTAAACCAATACTCTTAAGCCTAGCTCTACACCTCTCGAGCATTGATTCATCTATATCTATGCCTGCCGCAAGCCTATTGGTTAGTAATGCTTCTATCAATACTCCACCAGTCCCAACAAAAGAGTCGAGAATAGTCCTACTAGAGCCACTGATATTAACCATTGCTCTAGCAATCAGTGGATGAATAGTTGCTGGATATAATCCAGGCATCTTATGAGGAAGCCTCTGCTTCCATTCATTTCCCTGTTCATATATTCTATGGGCAAGTATTAATTCATCATTAATCCTTAAAACATCAATAATATTACCACTCTTTGGACTAGGATTCCTTGCTCCAAGCATTGATAACTCTTTTATAGCTATATCTATTAATTCCTTGCTATATGGGTGTGGCTCAATTCTATATGAATCAAGACCTATATGAGAATCAATAATCCTTGAAACTCTTTTTACTAGCCCCAAGAGGCTTATCCTTTCAAATACATCTTTATCATCTTCATCTATATCTACTATTAACAACTTCTTGTTTTTCAAAAAGTGCTTCTCTATGCTTCTAGGTGATAAGAAACACTTAACCTCTATCTCTGCTAGTTCTCTGTATTGATTGTTTATCCATAATAATACTTTCATGTTTATTGTTTAACCTTTTTATTTAAATAATTATGTCTTTCGATATTGAGAAATGATTGGAGAAAAATTTATAAAATCTTCTTTGTAGTTATAGAATTATGAAAAGAGACTATAGGAAAGATATTAAAAAAAAGATAATGGAAGTATGCTTACCGTTCACAAAGATATCTTCTGTTAGGGGGGTTCTCTTATATGGAAGTACTCTTGAGAAA
>JAGGZC010000058.1 GCA_021162185.1 Candidatus Woesearchaeota archaeon
ATATAAAGCAATTCCCTCTCTCAAGAATTCAGGATTAGAAACTATATCAACATTATAATCCTTAAAAATCTCTTTAACTTTTCTATTAGCTCCTACAGGAACAGTAGATTTGATAACAATAACTTTATAATCATCTTTATTTATTATCTCTTTTATCTTCTCTACCGATGAAAACAAGAATCTCAAATTAGCATCCCCATCTTCATTCTGAGGAGTCCCAACACATAAAAAGACAACATTAGAGTTTTTTATTGGTTCATAAGAAGTTGTAAAGGTTAAATTTTTATTTACATGTTTCTTTAATAGTTCCTCTAAGCCCTCTTCATACAAGGGACATTTTTCTTTATTTAGTGCTCCAACTTTTGATTCATCAATATCTATACCAACAACATCAAAGCCAAAGTCTGCTAGACCAACTGCTTGTATTAAACCAACGTAGCCAATTCCTACGATCGAGATATTCATTTAAATCCCCTTAATCTGAGTTCCATAACTTTTATTCTGTGAGTTTTTTCTTCTTGTTGGTATAGTTTTATAAGTTTCTCGGCTTTGGCTATCATTTTATTTTAAATATTTTTTGTTTTCATTGACAGCCCTATATTATTCTTCTTGTAGAGATAGTTCCTCCAGCTTGATTGCCACGGTTCCTAGTTTTCCTACTACTATGCTTGCAGCCTTGTTTGCTAGTTCTACTGCTTGTTTTAAGCTGTAACCATTCTTTATTGCATATGTAAGGGTTGCTATGAATGTGTCTCCTGCTCCGCTTACATCGTGTACTTGTCTTGTTTTTGCTTTTAAGTGATATATCTCTCCTTTAAGTGTTGCTAGTGTTGCTCCTTTATCTCCTCTTGTTATGACTATGTTTGCATTATATTTCTCCATTATTTTCCTAGCAGCTCTCTCTACTTCTTGGTCTTCATTAATTATTTCTTCTCCTAGTATCATTCTCGCTTCTTTCATGTTGGGCTTTATTAGATATACATTTCTATAATTCTCAATATTTTTTGGTTTGGGATCCACGAGGATCTTGCCTTTGTATGCCTGTTTGAGTTTATCCATGAGGCAGGGAGTGATTAATCCTTTCCCATAATCAGAGATAACTATTATCTCTGGATTTATCTCGCTTATTTTTTCCACTATCTTGTCTGCTTCCTCTCTGCTTAATGGTGTTCTTTCTTCCTTGTCCACTCTTAGTAGTTGTTGATTATATCCTAGTGCTATGAATCTATGCTTAACTATCGTAGGCCGAGAATCATTAATGAAATATGTCTCTATTCCAAGGTTTCTTGCTAACTCTCTAACCTTTATTCCTGCTTCGTCATGGTTACATATGCTTATAAGTATTGGGTTCTCTTTTAGTCCTACAAGGTTTTTAGCAACATTTCCTGCTCCACCTAGAGTGTATTCCTCTCTCTTTACTTCTATCACTGGGACTGGTGCTTCTGGGTTTATTCTCTCAACAACTCCATAGGTGTAATAGTCAAGCATTACTTCTCCTAATACTAGGATCTTGCTCATTGGTCTCACGTCTTCTTAATGCTCTTAGATTTGATCATCTAGCTAAATAATGCTTCTTCTACTATTCCTGCTACTACATGTAGGACTGTTTCATGCACTTCTTGTATGTGAGGTGTATCCTTACTATCCACTACTATTGCTAGGTCTACAAGGTTTCTTAGTTTCCCACCATCTCTTCCTAATAGCCCGATAGTATAGATTCCTAGCTCTTTCGCTTTCTCTACTGCTCTTATAACATTTAAAGAGTTTCCGCTAGTAGAGATTGCTACTAGTAAATCATTCTCTTTGCCTAGTGCTTCTACTTGTTTAGCGAATACTTCCTCATAGCCATAATCATTACTAATAGCTGTAAGGATTGATGTATCAGTAGTTAGGGCTATCGCTGCTAATGATTTTCTATCCTTCTTGTATCTTCCAACTAGTTCTGCTGCGAAGTGTTGAGCATCACTAGCGCTACCACCATTGCCACATATAAGGATTTTTCCTCCCTCTCCTAGGCATTCAATGAGTCTCGCGGCGAATTGCTCTACTAGTTCCTTGTTGTTCTCAATGAATCTTTTCTTTGTCTCTATGGATTCATAGAAATATTGTTCTACATCCATTTTAGGGATAAATATAGCTAGTGATTTAAAAAGTTTTAGATAATTATTTTTCAATATTGAAATTAAATATTTATCTTGAACAACCTCGCAATCTTCATATCGTTATACTCATAACTCCAAACTTCTTCAAGATAGGGATCAAGATCAGGATGCCAGGGATGAGAGAAATTATAATAGTTACTTGGAAGTATAATTATCCCTTTTATCTTTGGGATATCTATTCCTCTTACTGCTGGATCAAAATAATACCACCCAATCTGGAATTCAACATTATTCTCTCTCAATTTATTTACATATTCCTCTTTATATGGAACCATTAAGGGATCAAAGTAATTAATTATTTTACCATTAGCATCTAACACCCATTCACTATTCATCCAATAATAATCCCAGTATAAATAGCTAACATTGTATTCTTTAAGTAATTCTAACTTAAGATTTGTATTGTTCCCATAAAGAATAACTGCAGCATCTATTTGAGGCTTCCAGGGATCAGAAAATGGATCAGTATGAGTAGTCCTATACACCATGCACTTTCTACCAGTTAATCCATTAATAGCAAAACAAGTCTCCTTTGTTGTTAAGATGACATCATTTAGATCTATATTTTTATTTATAAAGTCTCTTAATTGTTTAAAATAGGGGGATATATCATTATATGCTGATTTAACAAACCTATTGTTAAGATACTCATGGAAATGAGTAATTGAACCTATAAACATTAATGCAAGTACTATCACGCATAGACTAGTTCTTATATATTTAGATTTAAAAAGCCTCTCGATTGCGAGTAAAAAGAAGTAGAACAAGAAGATTAATATAACTAATGAAAATGCTCCAGCAAACATATATGGGAAAGAACTTATTCTAAACAAGGGAAAAGTAATAAAGTGGTGGCCAACTCCAATAATCATACTAGATAGAACTATCAAAAAGAAGTCCCTTTTTTCTCTATGTTTGGGCTCTTTTTTGAGTAGGGTATAGACAATATACATTAAGCCAATGAAAGAAATAAATGTGAATACATCTAAACTATTTAAGTGAAAGACGCCTAAAAAGTTTGAATAAAACTCTTTCCACATTAAATCAATCCTAGCGAAATCCTTATGACCATAGTAAGTGATATTATTATATGCATGAAATTTCGAATATAATGGCCACCACCAATAAAGAAGAGCTATTGGCGCACCTATAACACCTACTAGTATATACCTAACAAACAAGTTTTTGTAATCATTTACAGACCTTTTATTCCGACGATAAAGATTGATAAACTCGTATATAAAACTCATACTCAAAAATAATGTTGCTGCTTCAAATGAAACAGTGTTACTATAACCAACGATTCCATAACTAATACCCGTAAGAATAACTATTAACTTATTTCTTTTAAACAAGAAGAATTACATAAGAAGGATAAACATAGGGAGTGTAAAATTAAAAGCAAAAGGAGAGTATTTATATATTGGAAATCTCGAGGATAACAGCAATAATAAAAATAATATTATCTCGCTCCTCTTAAATAATCTATACGTAATATAACCAAG
>JAGGZC010000056.1 GCA_021162185.1 Candidatus Woesearchaeota archaeon
GATATAAATACAAGAGACATAGAAAAAGAGATAAGAAAAGGAAAAGCAATAATGAGAAAACTAATAGATACTGAGAAAGAGAAAAAAGAAGTAGAGACAAGTTATATAGGATAAAATGAGGAAAACCCAGCTCACATTAGAATTCTTAGCAATGACCATAGCAATCCTACTAGTATTGTTAACAATTAGCATAGTTGCAAGTGCATATTACTATAAAGAATTAAATATAAAGAGAGATGAAGAAATAAGGAAGATAGGTATAAAAATAAAACAAGAAATAAGCATGGCATCAATAAGCCATGAAGGTTATGTACATGTATTCCAACTCCCAGCCAATATTCTTGGAAAACAATACAATATTACAAGTATAGGAGAACAAGGAGTAATAAAAATACTAACAGATAAAGGAGAATACTATTATAAAACCCCTATATTTAATGGATCAATCATAAAAGGAGAAAACACTATAAGAAAAACAGAGAAAGGAGTAATCATAAATGAGTAGGGCATGGATATATATAAATAGAAGAAAAAAGATAAAAGCAAAGATATGTGATAATCCGCTTACTCTTGGAACAGGGTTAATGCTCACTACTAGAGACATAGGAGCAATATTGATACAACCATAGAAGAGAAAGGCAAGACTACACAACCTATTTGTATTAAAAAGGTTAAGAGCAGCCCTACTAGATGAGCATAATAGAGTAATAGAGATAATAGAGATGAAGCCCTTCTATTTCTATAAATCAAAGAAAGAAACAAGAATAATTATAGAGCTACCAGAAAGAATAAAAATAAGAATAGGCGACAAAATAACCTGGAAAAAAATATAAAAAATTATTGTGATACCACAACAATAAGCGCCAGTAGTCTAGTGGTAGGACACGGCCCTCCCAAGGCCGTAACCCGGGTTCGAATCCCGGCTGGCGCATAACTGGAGATCCAGTTAACAGATCGTAGCGCATAAAGCCCTACATAGTTGGAGATCCAGTTAACAGATCAAAGAGTTCAAAGCTGAGTCTTGCACCCAGGGCACTGTTAACTTGTGCACTAGTTAAATATAAGGCCCTAATTCTTTTTTAAATTCTTCAATTATCTTTACAGGACTTGGATCAATACCCTTTCTTAATGCTAGATAGTATGACACCCAGTCTCCTAGATGGATCATGCTAAGCATTCCTATCAATAATGGATCAGTAGAATTTAGAACTATTACTGGCATATATCTTGATGCATACTTCTTTGTCAGCTCTACTCTCTTCCTAATTCTATGTGACTCTAGTGAAGAAGAAAGGATTATCATAAACATGTCGCGCATATCACTAAACGCTTCTAGTTCATTATGATTAGCCTCTGAGAGATAATGATAGAATGCTGCGTGTTTAGCATTCTCATTGAGCTGTGTCTTCCATCTATATGCAACACTCTTCATAAGCGGAGAGCCATATATTACTACTTTTCTATTCATTAATTTCTCACTTAGATCTATAGCGCTTTGTTTCAAGTCACGCCTTATCAATACATCTATTGCTTGTTCTAACTCTCTTGATGGATCATTGATCAATCCTGCTCTATGAGCAATAATTAAGAGGGGTGTAAATAAGTATCCTAGAGCTGCTCTTGGTTGTAGTCCTGGCTTGACATCTATAACTTTTGATCTATACTCTTTTGCAAGTCTTTTAAGCCTACCATCACTCGTTATTACTATTGTTTCTGCATCAGCATTCCTCGCCTGTTTAAAGCAGCTGATCGCTTCCTCTGTGTTCCCACTATAGGACACTATTACTACTAGATCTTCATTAGACACCTTTCCTAGATCATATCCATGTATAGGTATAATCCTACTATCCTTTGTGTAATCCCTTAACAGTTCTGCGCCAATACCACTCCCTCCCATTCCTGCTATGATTATTCTCGCAGGGTTCTCATTCCTAAGTCTTATCCATTCACTGTTACTATATGCTTCTCTGAGTTGTAATGGAAAATCCCTAATAGAACTATACATTGATTCCCTATCTATTCCATAGTAATCCTCTGGGAACTTTTTTTCTATTTTTTCTTTGGCTTGCTCTTCAGGCATAGATATATAATAGTGAGCAATGTTTATAAATTTTATTCTATTCACCGCTATATGGCAAGGATATATATAGAAACATATGGATGCACATTTAATCAGGCTGAGAGCATATACATGGGCAATAAGTTAAGAGCAGTACATGAAATAGTTAATAAGCCTGAAGAAGCAGATCTAGTCATAATTAATTCTTGTACTGTGAAACAAGAAGCAGAGACAAAGCTTTACAGGGCTCTAAGAAGGTATAAGGATAAAAAGATAATAGTAGCTGGATGTGTGCCACAAGCAGATCCAGAGCTGAAAGATACAAAGCTGAGAGATTATAGTATCATTGGCCCGGGAGCGATTAATAGAATAGTTGAAGCAGTAGAAAAAACTCTCCGAGGAGAAAGATTCGTAGATTTATCTAACCATAGACCTATAAGGCTTGGTGAGAGTTTGAGGAAAAACAAGATAATAGAAATGATACCAATAAATGATGGCTGCCTCGCTAATTGCTATTTCTGTAAAACAAAGCAGTCAAGAGGAGACCTGTATAGTTATCCATTAAAACTAATATTAAATCATGTCGATCTCGCTATAAGAAATGATGCAAAAGAGTTATGGATTACTAGTCAAGATAGTGGTGCATATGGATTAGACATAGGGATAGATCTCTCCTTGCTAATAAAAAAGATTCTTGAAGAACATAGAGATAAATTCTATTGGATCAGGATAGGAATGATGAATCCTAATCATGCATACAGGATGCGTAAACAATTAGGGGAATTATATAAGGATCCTCATTTATACAAGTTTCTCCATATAAGTGTGCAAAGTGGGAGTGATAAAGTATTAAAAGAAATGAACAGGCCTCATAATGTTAGGCACTATATTGAAAGCGTGAAATATTATAGATCAATTATTCCAGAGATGACTATTGCTACTGATATCATTGTTGGTTATCCCACAGAGACTGATGAAGACTTTGAGTTAACATTAAAACTAGTAGAAAAAACAAGGCCAAACATTGTTAATATTAGTAGGTTTTGGCCCCGCCCCGGAACTATCGCTGCGAACATGAAACAATTACCATTCAAGATTATCAAGAAGAGACTTGAACAACTACACCTAGTAGTGGATGAGATCTTAGAAAAAGAAAACTCTAAATGGATTGACTGGAAAGGAATAGTATTAATAGATGAATATGGAAAGAATGGCTCATTAAAAGCAAGGAATTATGCATATAAACAAGTAGTGATAGAAAAAGAAGAAGTGGAAAAAACAGGGATAGATATTGGAGACCTTGTAGAAGTAAAGATAACTAATAGCACGAAACACCATATAATCGGAAAGCCTTTGAGGATAATAGAAAAAAATAAATAGTAAAACAGGGTTATAATGATTATGAATACTATATTTGGCAAGTATGATATAAGAGGTAGGTATGGGAGAGAGATAAACAAGAATGTATTCTATAAGCTTGGGCTAGCAATCATTGCTAGTTATCATCCTTCAAGAATTGTTATAGGACATGATAATAGGCCTCATAGCAAGGAACTAGTTAGAGCGATCATATCAGCGATGAGTAATCATGGAGTAAGAGTGTATAATACTGGAATGATAACCACTCCCGGGATATATTATCTGTCACAGAGATTTGATATGGGACTAATGGTTACTGCTTCTCATCTACCATTAAACATGAACGGATTGAAAATCGTGAGAAATGGAGAAGCAATAGGCATAGACACTGGTCTAGAAAAGATAAAAAAATTCTTTAACACAGAGCTAAGAAAAAAGGAAGAGAGGGGAGTAATTACAAATAAGGATTTAAAACCTCTCTACTATAGATATCTCTCCAGGTTTATTCCAAAAAGAAAGATTGATCAGAAGATCCTGATAGATCCTGGTAATAATTCAGGAGTCATATACAAAACATTGCTAAAAAACAGGAATTATATATGGATAAATACTAGTATTAGGTACAACAAAAAGAGGGATCCAAACCCATTCAAGAGAGGAGTAATAAGTAACCTAAAAAGAGAAAAAAAGATGAGGAACTGCTCTATTGCACTAGCATTTGATGGAGATGCTGATAGATTAATGGTTATAGATGAGGAGTCAAGACTCCTACCACCAGACTTTGTTGGAGGGATAATAGCTATGAATAACAAGCAATGGAGGAACGAAAAAATAATAGTAGATGTTAGGACTAGCCAAGGCGTGATAGAGGAACTAAAGAACTATGGATATCATGTTATTATCTCTAGGTGTGGTCATACATTCGTCAATGAAGCTATGAGGAAGCATAAAGCAGTATTTGGGTTTGAAACAAGTGGGCATTACTATTTCAGGAGTTTTAAGTATTTTGATAATGCATTCATAGCTATTACAAAGATTCTAAATATTCTAAGTAAAGGAAGGGATCTTAAAAGAGAATCTGAGAGGTTTAGATACTATGGCTTCATAGGAGAAGTGAATATAGAAACAAGAAATAAGGAAAGATTTCTATATATGTTGAAAAAAATATTCCCAAATCCAAAGAAAGAGTTGTATATCGATGGATTATCATTATATTTCAATGATTATTGGTTCAACGCTAGACCATCTAACACTGAACCAGTTGTAAGGATTAGACTAGAAGCAAAGACAAGAGAATTAGGAGAAATGATTCTAAGAGAAATAAAAAAGATGAAAAACAAATAAAAAAGTCTACCTCTTCTTTTTCTTTGTAGATTTCTTCTTAGTTGCTTTTTTCTTTGTTGTCTTTTTCTTCTTAGTTGCTTTTTTCTTGGTGGTCTTCTTTTTTGTTGTAGCCTTTCTCCTTGTTGCCTTCTTCTTTGCAGGCATTTTCTAATCACCTCCGCGTATTAATATACTTATCCATGGAACTACTTATTTATATATTTTACTATTTTTTCACAAGGTTTAAGCAGAAGTCTTAGCCATGTATTTTTCCAACTGTTTTTCCAATTCTTTCTTGTGCTTCTCTATTCTCTCATATGCTTCTTCCAGCTTTTCAAGTTCTCTTGAAGCAATTTTTTTCCCAGAAAAAGCATCTATCGCGAGAGCTTTCTTTCTCAAACTGAGTAATTGTTGTTCCATTAATTGTAATTCTTTCTCAAGCTCAATTATAAAGCTCTCTATCCTTGCCTTCCTACTAAAATATTCTCTAAAGTTCCTGAGAAGATCCTTTCCTCTTC
The DNA here is from genome assembly GCA_021162185.1 of Candidatus Woesearchaeota archaeon. Taxonomy (GTDB): domain Archaea; phylum Nanobdellota; class Nanobdellia; order Woesearchaeales; family JAGGZC01; genus JAGGZC01. The sequence continues at coordinate 5,260 of JAGGZC010000056.1, forward strand.
CAGTTCTTTCATCTATCTCTCTCTCAATCTTTCTGACCTTATCAAGTATTTCTTCTTGCTTTTTTAATAATCTTTCTGTGTGTGAATCATATTCTTTTCTAAGTGTATCAATCGTTTCTCTCTTCCTTTTTTCTAATTCTTTTTCAAGTTTATGCGAATATGCTTCCAATCTCTTTAATGCTTCTCTCCTCTCATTCACTATCTCTACTTGCTTCTCTAATTCTTTATTCACATTCTTTAAACCCTTCATCAGGGTATCAATTGTTTTCTTTAAACTTTGGGTTTTTGATGCTAATAGATCAGTCCTTCTCTCTTGTTTTATTACTTCTTCTCTTTCCTTTATAACATCTTCTACTAAGTGTTTAAACCTTTCCTCCTCTTCCCTGATCTTCTTCTCTATCTCTTCTAATTCTTTCTTATAACTATCTTCAGATTTCTTTAATGATTCTTTTATTTCTCTCTTCTTTTTTTCAAGTTCCTCAAGCTCCTTGATCTCCTTGTTCAGCACTCCTAGCTCTTCTCTCAACTCTTTTTGTATACCAAAGAACTTGCTCTTAGCAGCTGTTAATCCTTCTGATTCCTTCTTTATGGTATCGATCATCGTATCAAGCTTTGATAAAAATGAATCTCTCTGTAATACAAGCTCTCTCTTCTTTTGATTAATAGTCTTAGGAGAGACTTCTTTTAGTCTTACAATGTCTTTTGATAGTTTATGACTAATCTCTATCATTCCCTCTTCTTCCAAGAAGTCTAGCCATTCCCTTACAACTATTTTTCCAACTCCTAACTCTTTTACTATTTCATCAAAACTCAATTCTTTTTTCTCTTTTAATAGGCTTATAAGATGATCTATCCCTGTAACTATCTTTTCCATAACCCATAGATATTATCAGTATTTTATATATGTTTCTATTGTAAAGCAAAAAATACTTTATGAGTAGAGCGTCCTTTCAATTTCTTTATACATTCTCTTTGCGGCTATATATCCTGATCTCATTATTTCTTTTTTCATAGAAAAGTCAAATGTGTGCTTTGCAGTAACCCTTGGCTTTATTTCAACCAGCTTGTGCTTCTCCATTTTCTCTAGTTCATATATCCTCTTCTGTGGTGCATAGAAAAGGCTCTCAATATAGGTTAATAATCCTCTTTCCTCCATGAAGAATTCATCTCTTCCAAACACATTTACAGCTATTATGGGCATGTCTGGTAGCATGTATAATGGTAATGGAGAAGTGAGGCCCCCATCAATATATTCACCCCTACCTATCCTCACAGGAGGGAAGACAAATGGATAGGCACTACTAGCCAAAACTTTTCTAGGGAGGTCTCCACTTGAAAAATATTCATTCTCAACGGGTCTGAGCTTTGTAGCAGTTACTATTAGTTTTATGTCCAAATCCTTAAAACTCCTAGGAAGCAAGGATTTTAATAACCTTGAGAGTTTTTCTCCCCTAGTAATAGCATTCCCTTTTAAGCTTATAGCCGGATCTAGAATTGTGGAAGCCCCTATTCTTAGTGCTTCTTCTTCTATTCTTGAAGGATCATGAATATATGCATAAACTGCTCCAATTATTGCTCCAGCACTTGAGCCAGTAATAATTCTTGGTCTTAAACCCTTCTCTTCTAAGAATCTTATTACTCCTATATGTGCATATCCTCTTACTCCTCCTCCACTTAGTGCTAATGCATAATTCATGCTACCGCCCTTATTAGCCCAGCTATTACATGGAACCCGTCAAACCCAGGGATTGGAAGCAAGTTAAATACGGCTAGGAACCCATTAATCCTCTTAGAAGCAGCCCATAGAACCTTTTTCTCTCTTGTATCAGCATGATTCTCCAACATGTAAAAGCTCAGTAACCATAACATTATATTCACACCTGGGCCCATGAGAGCTATTAACGATTGTTCTAGTGGAGCAGTATTCGCAGGGATAGATACATATGCTGGTACAAAGAAGATTATGGGCGAACCAATAAGTTTTAAGAATAATCCTATTAATAGATAAACATAGGCTGCATGAAAGCTAGCAGTATAGCCAAACAACATTGCGGTAAGTTTGTGCCCAAATTCATGTAGGACTATTGCAGGTGCAACTACTAGTATGCTAAAAATAAAGGCATCTCTATCAAACATTGGACGTTTGAATAGTTCATAGTAACTCTTAATCCTCCTAGGCTTGATACCACGAAAATAATCCATAAATATAAATCCAATAACTAGTGACATTACCACTATGTCTAATACCTCTCCAATTGTTAGGAATGCCATGTTAAAAAGAAAAAATGGGCTATTATATAAATATTGTGAATATTGTGTGGAATAATAAAAGGATAATAAAGAATAATAACATTTTTAAAAAGAATATAAATACTTATAGATATGGCTACCCTTATAACCGATATAAATGGCAATCCAAATGTAGGGATATACTGCTATGCTACTAATAAATACTTAATCATAGGTAGAGAAGTCGAGAAAAGAAAAGCAGACATGATAGGAAAAACACTAGGACTAGAACCAATCATCACAAGCATAGCTGGTACTTCACTAGTAGGAGTATTCATAGCTGGGAATGACGAAAAACTATTAGTCCCTGGAATAGCTAAAAAAGAAGAGATATCTTTCTTAAAGAAGAAACTCGGAGAAATAGGAGTAGAGATAGGAATCCTTGATACAAGACTCACAGCTCTGAGTAATAATATATTGATAAATAATAATGCAGCCATTGTTAGCCCAGAGTATAGTAAGGGGGAGATAGAAAGAATAGCTAGATTCTTTGGGGTTGAGACAAGAAAATCAATGCTGGGAGGTACACATGTACCTGGAAGCCTAGTAGTTATGAACAATAGAAATGCTGCTATAAGTAATCTTTTAAGTAGTAGAGAAGAAGAAATGATAAAAGAACTACTCAGAGTAGAAACAGAAAGGGTTAGTGTAAACATGGGAAGCCCATTTATTAGTAGTGGAGTAGTTGTTAATAATAATGGATTAATAATTGGCAATGCTACTGGTGGAGCAGAAGCAGCCATGATTGAACAAGCATTAATGGGGTGGAACAAATGAATTTGAATAATGCAAATCAAGACCTAGTAGAGTTACAAATATTAGGGCAACAGATAAGGGAGTTAGATCAATACATTGCAAGCATAGAGCAAAAGATGGTGGAGACTGATCAAAGTATAAGAGACCTTGAAAACTTTAAGAACAGGAAAGAGGGGGATGAACTACTAGTACCAATAGTCCCAGGAATATTCACAAAGGCAGTTATAAAAAACAAGGATGAGATACTAATAGGAGTAGGGAAAGGCGTAGTAGTAGAGTCAGATATTGATCATGCGATAGAGATATTACAACAACAGATCAAGGAACTAACAAAGCATAGAGACGAAATGTTAGTAGAGCTAAATGGGTTAATATTGAGAGCACAAGAATTAGAGAAGAAGCTCCAAAAACTCCAGAAATAAAATGTTTTCTAAACTGAAAGAAAAGTTAAGAGGAATAGCACAAAAGCTTAGTAAGAAAGCTGAGGAAGAAGAAGTCATAATAGAAGAAGAGAAAGAAGAACGAATTGGAGAAAAAATAGAAGAAGAACAAGAAGAAATAAAAGAAGAGTCTAAAGAAAAGAAAAAGGAAGAGAAAAAGGAAAAAGAGGAGAAGGAAGAGATAGAAAAAAAAGAGTTACTAGGAGAAAAACAGGAAGAAGGAAAAGAGGGAGAAGAAAAGAGGAAAGTAGAAGAACGAGAAGGAGAAGAAAAAACAGAGCGAGAAGAAGAGAGAAGAGAGAAAAAAGGTTTATTTAAAAGGATTATAAAAAAACAGGTTATAAGTGAGAAGGCATTTGAAGAGGTATTCCAAGAATTAGAGCTAGAAATGTTAGAAGCAAATGTTGCACTAGAAGTAGTTGAAAAAATAAAGAATGATTTGAAATCAAGCATTGTTGGAAGGGAATTCAGGAAGGGAGAATTAGAAACAGTAATAATAGAAGAACTTAGAAAAAGCATAGAAGAAATACTAAACCAAGGATATATAGATATATTAAAACTTAGCAATGAGAAAAAACCATTAGTAATCGCATTCTTCGGAATCAATGGAACAGGGAAAACAACTACTATTGCAAAGATTGCAAAAATGTTTTTGGATAATGGAAAAAAAGTGGTAATAGCCGCTGCTGATACATATAGAGCTGCAAGCATAGAGCAATTAGAGGAACATGCGAACAGGTTAGGCGTACGGGTCATAAAACATGATTATGGTGCAGATCCAGCTGCAGTGGCATTCGATGCTGTTCAACATGCAAAGGCAAAGAATATAGATATAGTACTAATAGATACTGCTGGAAGAATGCATAGTAATAAAAACCTAATGGAGGAACTAAGAAAGATTGTAAGAGTTGTGAAACCAGATCTAAAAGTATTAGTAGCAGAATCAATAACTGGGAATGACTCAATCATACAAGCAGAGATGTTTGATAGAGGAGTAGGGATTGATGCTGTTATACTAACAAAGGTTGATGTAGATGAGAAAGGAGGCACAGCTCTAAGCATTACATATACAATAAAAAAGCCAATAATATTTCTTGGTGTGGGGCAAGAATACAAAGATTTAAAAAGATTTGACCCAAGAGAAATATCTAATACAATATTGGGGGTAGAAAAAGATGCCAAAAAAAAGTAATGAAGAAGAGGAAATTCTAAAAAATCTACCAAAAGAAGCAAGAGAGAAATTGGACAAAATAAAAAAAGTTGTAGAGGATTTCAAGGGGAAAGTTCTAGAAAAATTTGAAGACTATGTGATGGGTATATCACTTCTACCACCAGATCCTGAGAATAAGGAAAAAATAAGAGTATTCTTGTTGATAGATGATAGTGATAGCACAAAGATGACAAAAGAAGAACTAAAAGAGAAACTAGAAAAAATAATTGGGGATACAGCAAAAAAAGTGGATCCAAACCTAGAGCCAAATGTAATGTTACTAACACTTCTATGGCAAGAATTATATGATGGGCACTATGAGGTATTAAAAGAGATAGCAATATCCGCACCAATATATGATAAGGGAATGTTAGCAGCGCTAAGAATAGCAGAAGTACATAAACAAATGGTTATAGAGAAATTCGAGAAATACATTGTTTGCTATGTGCTTGCTGGAAGCCTTGTACAAGGAAAGGCAACACCCACAAGCGATATAGATGTCTTCATAGTTGTAGATGATACAGATGTTAAACGTATGACTAGGGCAGAATTAAAAGACAAGTTGAGAGCAATTATTATAGGAATGGGGATAGAGGCTGGACGCTTAACAGGAATAGAGAACAAGCTAAACATACAGGTATATATCTTAACTGATTTCTGGGAGAACATAAAAGAGGCAAATCCAATAATATTCACATTCCTAAGAGACGGAGTGCCATTATATGACAGGGGCATCTTTATGGCTTGGAAACAGTTATTAAAGATGGGTAGAATAAAGCCAAGCCCTGAAGCAATAGACATGTATAAGAATAGTGGAGAACAAATGCTTCAAAGAGTGGAATACAAGCTTAGGGAAATAGCTACTGAGGACTTCTTTTGGGCTACACTCACCCCTACACAGGCAGCAATCATGCTTTACGGCTTACCCCCACCAACACCAAAAGAGACAGTTGAAGTAATCAGAGACATATTTGTAAAAAAGGAAAAAATGCTTGAGGAAGAATATGTAAAGATACTAGATAAGATCATAAAGACGAGGAAAGCAATAGAGCATGGAGAAAAGAAAATCATTACTGGTAGAGAGATCGATGAATTATTAACAAGCTCAAAGAAATACCTAGAGAGACTGAAAAAACTATTCAAAGATATAGAAGAGAAAAAAGAGAAAGAGAGAATATATAACATATATGATAC
>JAGGZC010000027.1 GCA_021162185.1 Candidatus Woesearchaeota archaeon
GTATATACTTTCCTTCAATTTCTCTCAATTTATTCATAAATTTGATGATTGAAAGATCAAATTTTCTAACTTATTAACCAATTTTACGAAATTTTTAATCAATTTTTAACTTCTGAGAACCAATAGATTTATCAACTTTCGGATCTACTGAAGAAATAGAAAACTTTATATATTTGCTTTTTACAAAACTACTCTTTGTGTGGATACTAAAAAATAGGCAGAGGGAAGACAAGGAAGAAGAGTGGGTAATTCCCGGAGAACGCCCTTTAAAAATCTTGAGAAAGAAAGAGCTTATATATCAAGAGGAAAAAGACCAATACTTATTAATAGCAGACTCTCTTATTTCACTAGTTGTAAGGCCTTTTAATGATGAAGAAAAGAAAAACCATTTAGAGACCATTATTAATAATATATGTGAGAGAGATCCCGATATCAAAAATTTGTTAAACTCCTATTCAAAGAGAAAAAAACTGTTAGATTTTCTATACGGGTCCTTGAGATATAGGCCATTTGGGAATCTTGACTTGAGAGAAGAACAACTTGAAATAAGGATCTTTTACCAAGGATTACTAATAATCGGGGATAAGGAACGTGCCATGGGTAGATTAAAAGAAACAAAAGAAGATGCCAACCTCCGCATTGGTGAAAGAATAGTAATCTCTAGCGAAGTATTGGCTGCTCCATATATATTGGGTTATATTGGTAGATCAAAGCCCTCTGCTTTATTATTCCATCCTAAGTTAGATCCTAATAATGTTGGTTTTAATAAGACTAATGGTGAAGGGTTTTTTACTATGAGCCACCCACTATCAGATACATTAGCAGACCCTCTCTATAGTGAGTATTATCCTAATCAAAAGAAAACCTAAATATTGACCCTAAAATTTTTAAACAATTAAATCTTTCTAGTAATGCCCTGGTCGCGTTGCCCCTAGACTTCTCAATAGAGAAGAATGAAGAGGGGAATCGAGCCAGGGCTACATTTCTATTCTTCTTTTTCTTGATTAGGACCCTCTTCTTTTTCTTCGCCTTCTTTAATATCACCTTCTACTCCTTGGTCCTTCTCCTCTTCCTTTTGAATAGGTAGCTGTACTTCTTCTAGTATTCTTCTAGTCTTTTCAACCACTTCTTCAGCTCTTTCTAGTAACTCTTTATCTTTCTCCATCTCTTTCTTTATCTCTTCCCTTGCTCTTACTATTTCTTCACTAATCCTTTTCTTTTCTTCGAGGATATCCTCTTTTTCCTCTTGTTTTTTCTCTTCTACAAGAACTCTTTTTGGTTTAGCAGTAGACAAAATATTTCTCAATTCTTTTTCATTTACAACCTCAAAATATTGTGTAAATTTACGAGTAGTTTTTAATTCATAACTATGCCCTTTCTTCTCTCTTGATATAAATCCTTTTTCTTCCAATTCTTTTATATGATCATACGCACTATTCCCTCTGATCTTTACTATTTCTGATGCATTACAGGGCTTTTCCACGCAATAACTGCTAATGTTTGTAATACTGGCTTAGCCATTTCTAATTCTGAGACTATCCTAGCTGTAAAAGGAGTATATCTCTCACGCACAATCATTCTCCATGTGTTACCATCATTGACAATCATTAATGCAGATTCTTCTGCTTGTTTATTATTATATTCTAATTGTAGTTTTCTCAATGCTTTTTCCACTTCTTTTTTATCCTTCCCAGTAATGCTCACTAATTCATCTATATCCATACCTATACCAGTACTGAAGAGTAGGGCTTCAAGTATCCTTTCTAGTGGCAGTTCTTTCATCTTGGCTTGAGATAATATTTCTCTTCTCTTTTTTCTATTATTCCTTTTTTTACTAATTCATTCACTACTTTTTTCATTTCAGCCGGATTTATTCCTATCAGTTTTGACAACTCTTCAAGACTCTTTGGGCCAGTCATTAATGCTAGTATTGTTGCGTTCATTGCTAGGAGTTTTAGACTAGTCCTATTTTTCTGTATCTCTCTGCTACCAGCAATGGCTATAGAATTTAGATAATGTAATTTTTGTAGAAGGTCTGTTAAGAAATGGGTAAACCCAGAATCAGTGAGCTCTATTTTCTTTGGCTTAATTATTTCTATATGGGAGGGAGTATAGTTTATAGCAAGATCTAATATCCTCTCTGGACTACTAACAACTATGTCTGCTTCTGCTACAACACTATAATATTTTCCATGTTCATCTTCTCCTGCCTCGATTGCTTCTCCTCTTTCAAGTTTAACTATCCTCATATCAGCCCTGCTAAACTCTTTTACATACTCCTCTATTTTTTGCTCTACGTGTTCTTTTGGTCTTCCAATTATTTCGAATAATACATATAGTCTTATCCATCCCTGGTCTACGAGTAGGTTTGCTTCTTTTTCACTAATCCTTTCCTTATTAGTCTTTATTTCTTTTCCTTTTTTCTTTGCCATTCTTATAATAGCTCTGATTAGGGATTTAAAAATTTTATTTATTTTTTCAACAACTTCTTCAAGAAAAATAGAGACGTGATGCCCACAATGCCATAGCTTATAA
>JAGGZC010000043.1 GCA_021162185.1 Candidatus Woesearchaeota archaeon
AAAAACATCAAAAGAGAATAATATACCCCTATCCATTTATGTCTAATAGTTAATCACTCCTACATAAGAACAAAGATTTAAAAATAATAGAGAAAATATTAGAAAATATGCGAACACCAATACTAAGTCTAAAGAATATCACGAAGGCATTTGGAGAGCATGTTGTATTAAAAGATATAAATCTAGATATATATCAAGGAGAAATACTCGGAATAATTGGTATTAGTGGAAGTGGAAAGACAACATTACTAAGCACAATAATAGGTTTCTATAAACCAGAATATGGAGAAATATTATTCAGAGTAAAATCACTAGTAGATAACCAGGAAATAGGAATGAAACCAGTACACAAAAACCAGCCCTTATTCAAAAGAATGTATGGTTTCGCACCGCAGTATCATAGTTTCTATGAAAAACTAACAGTAAAAGAAAACCTAGAATACTTTGGAACACTATACGGATTAGACAAAGAAGTAATAAAAGCAAATATAAAAGGACTATTAAGCTTTATGGAACTAGAAGCATTCCAAAATAAACTAGCTGAGAATCTTTCAGGGGGAATGCAAAGAAGACTAGATATTGCTTGTAGTATGATACATGAGCCAGAAATATTGCTCTTAGATGAACCAACAGCAGATCTAGACCCAATGCTTAGAAGTCATATATTAAAACTCTTAAGAGATATAAACAAAAAAGGCACAACCATAATTATCGCTAGTCATGATTTAGTAGAAATGGAATCCATATGTGATAGGATAGCAATATTACACAATGGTAAAATACTGGCACTAGGAAGCCCAGAAGAATTGAAGAAGAAATATTCAAAGGAAAAAGAGATAATACTTGAAACACATCCAGGAAAATATGATAAGATAATAAAAAACATCAAAGGTCTCATAAGTAGTTATAAGATAGATGGTACAAGATTAATTATTCATAGTGATAATCCATGGAGTCTCTTAAGAAAATTATTAGGTGTGCTTGATAAAAATGAGGAAACAGTCATAGACCTAGAGCTAAGAGAGCCCGGAATAGAAGAAGTGTTTATAGAACTAACAAAGAAAAATGGGAAGGATAGGTAAGACTATTAGCAAGAACATAAAAGTAATGGCTAGGACCAAATCCTCAGCAGTCCTAGTATTCTTAGGCCCACTACTAGTAGTATTACTCGTTGGTCTAGCATTCAACACTCAAAGCTTATATGAGCTAAATGTTGGAATAACCGGCGGGGTAAATACAGAGATAAGACAAGATTTGATTAATAGTCTAGAAAATAAGAGTTATCTAGTGCTAGAAGTAGATACACAAGAAGAGTGTATAGAAAAAATTAAGCAAGGAGCGATACACACATGTATAGTTATACCAGACGATTTCAGCATAGAAGGAAACAATGAGATAAAATTCTATGTTGATAACTCTCGTCCTAACTTAGTATGGAAAGTAATAGGAGCTATAAGTGAAGAAACAAGTATAAGAGCAGAGGAACTAAGCTATCAGCTTAGCAGTGATTTATTAAGAGTCATAAACGATATAAAGGGAGAATCAGAGACTGGTATAGCAAAAATACTCCTAGCAAAAAACAAGATAGATGAAGCAATAAATAAGTTAAACAACGCGAAAGAGAGCGCTTCTAGTATAAGCATTGGCGAGGCAACAATTGATTTATCCCAAGCAATTAGTGATATAGAAGGGATAAATACTAGTGCGAAAACCATGGTGAATAGTGTCTCATCTAAAGTGGAGGACATATTAGAGGATAGTAATGCTAGCAGCAGCCATGATACAGCTAGGAGTATTAATACAACAGTCTCAAATTACTATGAAGACCTAGAATCAGATATTAATGGATTAATAAGTGATCTAAACCAATTAGAGTCACAAGTAGAAGAAATAAATCAGAACATAGAGGAAGCAGAACAAAAAGCAGGAGAAGTGAGTAACAAGATAGGAGAAGTGATAGACCAACTAGAAGGCCTAAAAGAAGACCTCGATGAAATAAAAGCAATATATGAATCAATGATAGAAGAAATAGATAACATAAAGATCAAGAGTGCTGAAAAAATCGCGCAGCCAATACAGACAAGAATCGAAACTGTTGCAACAAAAGATTCACAGATATTATACATGTCTCCATACCTATTAATGCTACTAGTAATGCTTGTTGGATTAATGCTTAGTGGAACAATAGTTGTAGTAGAAAAAAATAGTAAGGCAATGTTTAGGAATTACACTGTACCAACAAGTAAAGCTAAATTTTTGATAGCATACTATGTGACGAGTCTAATACTAGTAATGGTTGAAGTGATAGTGATAAGTGGTATTGCTTATTTATTCATAAATGGGGCTCTCTTCTCAAACATTGATAAAATAATAGTATTATTGTTACTAAGCGCAACACTCTTCATTCTTCTTGGAATAGTATTAGGCTATCTTGCTGATGCACAAGAAGGATTAACCATTGGTTCATTATCTCTCGGAATAATCCTATTATTCCTATCAAACCTTGTACTCCCACTAGAATCCATGACGCCTATAATTAGAAGAATAGCAAATTATAATCCATATGTAATAGCATCCGAAACAGCTAGAAGGATAATGTTGTTTAATGCTGGATGGAGAGATATCTATACACAATTACTATTACTACTAGGATACATAGGTATAGGAATAATACTAATCATAATAGCGGAAAAATTATCATTCAAAAATCTATTAATGAAGAGTTACAAGAAACAATTATTACTAGCAGTAAGAGGAATAGTGGTAAGAGATAAAACAATCACAAATAAAGAAGAACTAAGAGATTTGTTGAAAAATATGAATGATGAAGAATGGGAAAAGATAAGTAAGAATAGAGAATTAAAAGAATTCGTGAAAAAAGTACTAAAAGATAAAGAAATGTTGAAATATCTAAGGAATAGGAAGGAACTATTAAAACATCTCGATCAAGAGAAGAGTAATAAGAAAAAGGCATGATCTCTCTCCCATGGTTCTAGTCTTAATTCTTGTAATATCTCAAAAGATTCCTCTAATTGTGATCTCACCTCTCTAAAAACCATGGTTGGCTTACTAGCAACATCTATGCTTCTAGCCTTCACAGCTATCATGGCATAGCCATTCCTCTTTAAGAATTTCTTAGCATTCCTCACGAGTATCTCTACCTGGTGGCGTTGAGCAATATCTTGAAAAATAACATCTACTATCGGTACTAAAGATTCATAGCTCTCTGGTAGAGAGGCATCACTAATTATTGGTACAAGATTAAAGCGTTTCTCTGCAAGGCTTAATAATTGTCTCCCAACTATTGGTGAAAACTCTACTCCGTAAATCATTCCATTCCTAGCAATATCTGAGACATGGCTAATAGTTGTCCCAGAGGCTGCTCCTAGATAAAGAACTAGTGAATCCTTCTTTATTGGGAACTCTTTCAATCCCTTCATTATAGCTGCTCCAAGCTTTGAACGCCCTGGAAGCCATTCCCTAAGAGTTTTACCATTAATCTTAAGGATCTTTTCCCCATAAACTGATTCATTTATCAATGGCTCAGTGAACAACTTGTTCTTTGACTTATATACTCCTGGATAAATCTCTCTTATCTCCATACAATAAGAGTTAAAACTCCTTCTTTTTAATTGTTTTTATTTCTTTTTGCTCTTCTTGCTTGTTTTCTTCTTTTTCTTGCAGGCCATGAATAATAATTAAAAGATTAATAAATTTTTTTGATAAATCTATGATCCAACTCTTGGATATTCTTCCCAGAGTCTTGCTAATTCATCTCTCTCTGGAGAGGGGTGGGATATCCTTTCAACTCTTTCCCTTCTATGTATAATTACTCCTGGTTTTCCAGGAACTACTTCTCCACAAACCCCATATTCTATTCTAAGTTCTCTAAGTAAGCTTTCTGTTATTTCAAGCTTATGGGGTGGTACAGAGAGAATAAGTGTTCCAGAGCTTATCATCCATAAAGGATCAAAATTAAGAGCCATCGAAAACTCCAGAGTTTCTCTCCTAATTGGCATTTTTTCCTCCCATACCTCAATCCTTACATTAGAGGCATTTGCAAGCTCTATGAGTGCTTCAGCCACTCCTCCCCTAGTTACATCATGCATTGCATCCACCACTTCTTTCTCTGCTAGAGTTATGGCTTCTCTCACCACGCTTATATCTTCTAAAAATCTTTGTGCAGATAAAAGCATTTTTGAATCTATGCCCCTATCTTGTAATATATCCTTAAAGTCATGAGCCAGAATACCAGTTCCTTCAATTCCAACTCCTTTTGTGATTAATATCTTATCCCCTGGCTTTGCACCTCTCGCAGTGATTATTCTCCCTTTCTCTCCTATACCCATAGCTGAGACAACTACTATTGGCCTCTTAACCCCTGGACCATAACCAGTATGACCACCAATAATTGATACTGATAACTCTTTAGCCACATGATCTATATCCCTCGTTATCTCATCCAACATCTCTTCCTCCCATTCCTCTGGAAGGATTATTACTGGCATTATCCATCTAGGTCTCACTCCAGAAGTAGCTATATCATTACATGCTATGTGTACTGCTAACCATCCTATCCTTTTAAGAGCCCCGACTATTGGATCAACATGAGAGACTAGTACAAGATTATCCTTAATACTCGTCAGTGCTACATCTACTCCTGTCATTGGTCCTACTATTACATCATCTCTTTGGATCCCAATCCTGGGATAGACATACTTTCTTAGCAATTCCTCAGGAATCTTACCCATACTCTCACCCCTCAGCATAGTACAAGTATTTAACTAGTTTAAATTTTTTCTAAACATAAATAATTTACAATATTGAAAATAATTATCGAAACATTTAACAATGAATAAACCAAACAAGCACCATGAAGCTCTTAAAAAGAGATTATAAACATGGAATAGTAACAGTATTAGTAGATCAGGATCTAGACTTATGGCACTTATCCAAGATAGTGAAGCCTGGAGACATTATTAGTGGGTCAACCGAGAGGAAAATATTGATTGATCGTGGAGACAAAAAAGAGTCTTATAGAAAGAAAGTGTTTCTAGCTATAAATGTTGAAAAAGTCTCTTGGGAGCCTGGATTGCTAAGAATTACTGGTAGAATTCTTGATGGCCCAGAAGATGTTCCAAGAGGAGAATATCATTCATTCAATGTGAAGAAGAATGATAAGATAACCATAAAGAAGGATTCATGGGGCTTGTATAAATCCCTACTAGAAGAGTATGCAAAGACAAAGGAGTACTGCTTGCTTGTATTAGTGTTTGATAGGCATGAAGCAACGATTGCAAGGATTAATAACACTGGATACAGGATTATCACAACTATCACTCTTGAAACCTTGCCAAAAGAGGAGCAAGGAATAAGCAAGACTTATAGAGAATTAGCAACAATGCTTGAAAAAGAATATGATAGCAAGAGGTATGATGGAATAATTATTGGTAGTCCTGGATTCTTTAAGGATTACCTCTTGAAAGCATTGAGAGAGGAATTAAAAAAGAAGGCTGTAACAGTAAATATTAGCTATGGAGGAGCACACGGGGTTAAAGAGGTATTAAGGAATAACTCCGTTCAGGAATTGTTTAGCAAGATTAAAACATTTAAGGATTCAATCCTGATAGAGGAATTAAAAGAATGTATAGCTAAAGGCTTGGCTACTTATGGTTTAAGACAAGTTAGGAATGCATTAGAGCTAGGAGCAGTAGAGAAACTATTGATAAGCGAGAAATACCTAGAAAAGGCTAGAAT
>JAGGZC010000080.1 GCA_021162185.1 Candidatus Woesearchaeota archaeon
AGGCCCTTCTTCCATCTGGTGGTAAGTCCTTTATCGCTTTCAGATATCTTATTATAATTTCGAGTTGTTTAGCCCTCTCCTTTGGTGCTACCATCTTCTCCCTCTCGTACTCTCGTATTAGGTTATCTATTTCCTCTGGAGGGAGAAGAACATAGTTCTCTAGAACATACTTAGCTACCTCTAGCCTAAATTCATACTCTTTTCTTATCTTCTCCTCTTGCTTCTTACAATCTTCTTGTATGCTCAAGATCTGCTTCTGATATCTAGCTTTAACTACCTCCATTCTTGCGGACCAATACCTCTCCCTTTCTGCTAATCGCTCCTGATAATACTTTATTTCGCTCTCTAGGTTATGCTTTTGAGTCTCTAACCTAGAGAGCTTAGTCTCCAATTTATAATATGTTAGCGGGCTGATGTGTGGTGCTTTTCTAATCTGAGCCTCTTCCAAGAATCTCTCCAAGGCCTCTCCTCTTAATATATACTTAGAGGCCTCTCGTTCAAGATCCTCAAATGTGATAAGGCCTTTCACATATTGGTCCTGAAGGTTATCCAAGTGCTCATCTATTATACGCAGCTGATAGTCTAACTCCCAAGCTTCTAATATTAGCTGTGCTTGAAAGCCAGGTACTCCTAATGCTTGCAGATATCTCTCCGCATCCTCTCTCCTAAGCAATCCTCTCGCATAGAATTTTGCTAAGCGAGAGATTATCATACTTCTCTCGCTTTTAATTGCCCTTATATGGGTTAATAATGTGAGTAATGCTGCATCTCTCTCAGTATAGCCTCTACTCAAGAAGTAATTATACACATCCTCCTGGGTTATTATACCCTCTTCATAAAGATCCTCTATATCTGATTTTGATAAGGTCTCCCAAGCCTCTCTCAGCAGTAGGTTAATTCTAGCATCATCATATCCCAATCTTGCCAATTCACTCCTTGCTGCCTCTTCATCTATCCATCTCCATGCATAGTATTTTTGGATCTTGCTGACTGATAATCTTTCAGGTCTATACTTTATAGCATAGTACTCTCGTAAAGGATCTCCAATAGTCCTACTTACGAGAGGACCTAATGCAACCCAGCTTAACCAGCCCACTCCAAGGGCCCACCAAATGCTCTGGATTAAGTTATATATCTCACCGCCTTTTCCACCTCCTCCTCCACCAAGACCCGTTCCTAATATGTGAGTACGCAGCACGGACCATAAGATACGATCAATGAATAGTGCTATGCTGCTTATAATTCCTTGCATTAAGTTCATACTAACGAATTTGTACATTGCATCAAAGGCCTTCTCGTATGTCTGTGGTGGTTCATACTCCATTATTCCCCTAACAGCATCTACTAACCACTTTCCAAATACTTTAATCCTCTCAAATATGTCCTCAAGCCAGCCTGGAGTTCCACCAGCTCCTAGCATCTTTTTATATACTGATTCTAGGGGCTCTAAAACAGCTATGTTTAGCATTGTATAACCCCAATAGCCTAAGAAATCCTCAAGTCTCCTTAATGCATTTGCACTAGCTTCTCCTATGAATGGAATAATATTCTCTATCTGTTGCATCAAAGTATTCCAGAAGGAAAATAGCTGAGACAAAAACCAGTTTGCAAATTCTTGCCCTGCACTCATTAATTCTTGTGGCAAGGCAAGAATTGCATTAGGTAGAGGTGCTAATCCACCAGTAATTGCTGCCTGTATGTTATTAAGCAGAAGAAGTGCTTGAGGACCTAATTGGCTAGCTATATTTGCCAAAAATAACAGAGGAGACTGCAATATTTGCCCTAACGAGTTAATGCCACTTAAAATCTGACCTCCTAGACCTGGTAGCCCTTGCGTTACTGAAGAAATCAGCTGGTTTAGGTTATTCCTAATTATATTGTTTAGATTAGACAGGCCACCTAATATCTGTCCGCCCAAATTACCCAAAGAAGCTGGCAAAGTATGCGAAATTATGTTATTTAGGCTGCCTATTATGTGACTAATACCAGATAAGCCGCCTAATATCTGTCCGCCTAAGTTTGGTAATCCTCTCATTATCTCTCTCTGTACTCCTGTTAAACCCTGTATAATAATGTTGTTTAACATGTTTAATGGGCTGGATAGTTCTCTTCCTATTGCTAGAATGTTGTTTCCAATAACATTAGCTATAAGACCAGAACTACTTGCTAACTGGAATATAATATTGCTGTTAAGCTGGTTTATTACACTAGAAAGAGGACCAGCTATGTTCCCTGCAAATATCGTATATATCTCTTTGAATCGATCTGGAAGCTTGATAAAATTATCAACTAGCCTCTGTAATTGGTCCAAAATGGTCATATTAACCTCACCTCTAGATAAAAAAAATATAATAATGAATTAGAAATGGAAAGAGGCTTCTAAAGAGTTAATTTGAGACGCTTACCCATGTATGGTGAGATCCTAGCAAAATACTTTCTTATCTCCTCTTTGAGGCACTCCTCATCTTTCAAGCACTCTTCTGGTATCCTAAGAATGTGCATAGCACCATTAGGCAATCTAATGGTGATTATAGCATCAAACTTTCCCAGTCTTCTCGGATCTGCTGATGGTATTATTCTCACATCCACTATCTCTACTTCAATCTCCTTTTTTTCGGGTGATGGTTTGGGTTCTGGAGTAGCCATCTCCATCACCTCTTAATAACTTGTTTTGGTGCTGTCTCTACATGTGTTTTCTCTCTTGGGGGGCTTTTTTCCACTACTCCTAATACTATTTTAGCTAAGTGTAAGATCTCTGAGAGAGTTAGGTCCAAACGCCTCTCTGTATTCTTGTTAAGTAGGCTTTGGACCGAAATACCTAGGACCAAAGAGTCAATTGATACTGCTACTGCTAGAAATGCTGGATCTAGAAAAAATGGTACTAAGTTTACAAATATTAGCGCTATGATCTTTAATAGGGCGTCTGATATTGCCTGGACATCAAAACCCATAGGCATCACCTCTTATCACTATATATTGTCGTAATAGCAAATATATTTTATTCCTTCTCTAGGACCTTGTCCCAAGCATGAATTAGGAATAGCAGACCAATAGAGTACAATATTATTTCCGAGAGGGCTATAAGCTTGTTTGGTTCATCTAGCCTTACCGCTACTCCTTGTATTATGAAGCATAATACTACAAGGAGTATTATAACAGCAGTAGCAGAGGCTAGGAAACCTATTGTTGCAAAAATGTAGTATAGTATCTTCTTGGAGTTCATATTTATCACCAATTACTGTAAAATTATTGTAGCTCAATTAGTGTTAGTACTCGTGGTCTGGATCGAGTATCCCATGTTCCTCCAGAAACATACACGATCTTTATAGAATATGTATATGTTCCAGCAGATGGACAATCAATCCAATGTATCGTGACTGGTTTATCGTTGTACCCGTTTGACGCTACAGCAAAATTCCATCTTGCTAGTTCGGTAGTTCCTCTGTATAGTGCGATATAAAGATACTTGTTGGCGGTATCGCACCACAAATTAAAGGTTGCCATTATTAATACACATTTACCATGTGTTGTTATTGTTCCTGAAATTATAGTAACAGGTCCTGTGAATGACACATTAGTACTATCAACAACCCTAACTATGTTTTTATGTGCGCCCCAGATATATCCATTTGCTATAACATTACCATCATCATCAACTGCAAATAATCTTATGCCATTTGTTTTGTCTAAAACTTGGAAAGCCCAACCTTCATATGCATTTCTTTCCCAGGCAATTGTTGGTTTTACCGTGTCAGTAATGTATGCTACAGATGCCCAATCAACCCTGTTCGCTGAATCAAGACTAAACTTTATACATCTTGTTAATGGTGCGAATATAGAACTACTAATTCTACCCTGCCCATCAAAATCGATTACTGTATTGCCACTTACATCCTTTATTCTCTCGAACACCGCATCAATATCCAGTATCGGGCCCCTAGCCAACTTTGGCTAGGGGTTTCCCGTCTGGTGTTACTGCAATTGGTACCCATTTTTTGTTAGTGTAGTCAAACCCATATATTGGTGATGTCGTTAATCCTGTTACCGCTACTGATGGGGTGTTAAATGTTGCTATATCAAGCAAGAAGTATGGGCAGTCACCTACTTCCCATTTATAGTATGATGGATTCCACCATAGTGCTTGTGGAACACTATCCTTTCTAACTCTTATGTATACATGATCAGGGTCATCTGTTGTTATTTTGATGAACAGACTATCCGAGAACCAGGCTATTTGTGGGTTCAATGTTATTCCGTATATACTACCAGCTGGTGCGGTTCCTGTATCGCTCCATATTACCCTGCCCTCAAATGAGTCCCTAAATTCCACCGTTATAGTGTGATCTACTGAGTCTGAGTTGTAAAACAGTAGATCTATCCTCATGATTATACCTTTTGCACCGTGCGTTATTATGATATAGCAAGGCTGTAGCTTTTTGTCGTACTCGCCTGTGTAACTTTCAACTTTATATCTAATGAGATTAAACTTCCAATCGCTCTGTGCTACTTCCATTATGATCTGACTATCTACAATGTTAACATCTAGTTCCGCATTTTTCACATTAACATCTACTGTACCGCCAACAACATTGACATTTAGTTGGGTATTAGTAATATACGCATTAATGCTACCACTTTGGACAACAACATCTAGAACAACCTGTGATGCTACTATATTAATAGCCAAACTCTCTATTAGTTGGGCTACTATTGCACTATAAACACCCATAAAAAAATCGGGCCAGCCAGCTGTCCCTGCCTTTTGCTCTTCAAACTCACTCATATACTAACACCACCAACTAGCTTTGCATACTCTTTCATAACATTTGATAAGAGTATCATAGCATTATAAACATCTGACAATAATATATTGCTCGTCTCCAGATAGATATAGAGCGTATGGTCATATCTTGTATCTAGATTATAGGCCTTTATTGTAAGATCCCAAGGGATTTCTGGTCCTCTGAACTCTATGCTGCTAGAAATAGGATAAGCATGACCAGTAATCCATTCATTATCGGGCGGAGGGAGAATTTGCCTCTCGCCATAAAAGAATGCAACTCTAGCTAAGCATGCTACACCAGGGGGAAAAAATACAGTAATGCGGGTCAGATATCTTTCATTTATCTTTATTTTCTTAACCACTGGATTCTCTTTTGGCGTGTTTGCTGGGACCTTTATGTAGGCCGTATATAACATCTATGAAACCTCCAGCTTAACAGTATATATTACTGTTATGCTGTCTGTAGTATGAGTGTTCTCTAGTTCTAATAATAATTTGCCACCACCGCTTATAATTTCATCTAATGGATACTCCTTGTTAGGGTGTGGATAGAGCTTGTCAGAATCACTTGGCTGGATTTTCAACTCGCCTATTCTGATAACTGCAGCTATAGATCCAATATAGCTGCTATTATAGGATATTATAATCCCAACAGCTTTAACTGGCTTGGCCCTCTTATTCTCAAATGCTGTAACAGTCTTTTTTTCACCAGCTGCAATGGTAACTATTCCAGAAGAGTATCCTATCTTTCCCATCTTATCACCTCAAAAAATGTTATAATTATGATTTAGGAATAGACAGGACCAAAATCAGCCTTGCTGACTTGAATATCGCTGTTGCTCCTGCTGTTGCTGATGCTGTAGTAACATTTACTCTCACGCTTACTTCTTTTCCAGCTAGGCCGATAATGCTACTAGCTATGTCTGCGGACCTATTTCTCCTATTGTCATTTGAAAATGTTACTGATGCTATAACAGTACCGTCAGTATCGTTATACAATTCAACAGCTACTGCTGCGTCAGTAGCTGTGAAAGAATCCATCCCCGCCTCTAAATATGCTTCCTTAACATATTTTAGCAATGTTGATGATAGCAGATACTTGCCAGATGTAAATTTTACTCCTGTTGAATCTATTGCTATTGTAAGCCTGTTCTGAAAGAAGTCGATAGGTATCTCTAGCTCTATTGTTCCTGGCTTTAGATGGTCTATTCCAATACTTCCTCTCGTAATAAGATCTCCAGGAATTGCCATACATCATCACCTCTATTCTCTCAAAAATAATAATAATAAATAGCCTATTCTTTCCAGAGCTCCAAGATTAGATAGAGAGTCCTGGAGACTGAATCATTGTTTGTTATTGCCCATTTGAAAACATGATCCTTCTTCAAGTCTAAGTCTAATTCTAGGCTAGTTAACTTTGTAGCTCCTAAGAGTGCTGCTGGTATCTTGTCTTTTGTGAAGACGAATTGCTCTATTTGAAATGTACAAACAATGTTGTATAGGTCCTTTCCCTCCTGATCCACTATGTATATTCTCTTTATAATATAATCTTCATCAGCTGTCCAATTATTTTCCCATTTAGCCCCGGCTGAGATCGTTTCTGGACCGAAAGTCTTAAACGAATGGAATTTCGCCATGTCTCATCACCTCTTCAAAAAAATAATAATTTAGCTTGGTTTTTGATGAATAGCCAAAACGCTTAATGTAAAGGTCCAAGCACTACCAGTTGCTGGTGCCTTATCAGCACCACTAACATTTCTGATATAAAACTCCACATAATGTCCCTTTGTAATCTCGATTGGCTCTGGGAATTTGAATACTGACTCATTTGAGCTTGTTGGCGGTCTTGGTAAGTAGTATACATCAATACCAGGTCCTGGTTGAGCCTTGTATATGTTCTCTTCTGGGTTTCCGTCTTTATAGAGAACAACAGCAAAATCACCAGGGTTCCATGTTCCTCCGCTTACTGAAACCATAACTGGTCCTACTAGCTTGTAGACATGATAAAACTCTGGTTTCACCGTAAGTATTTTCTGCTCTGAGTCGGCCCCAAATACAACATCAGTACCAAGGTCTATTGAGCCCTCCAAAAGCTCCCAGAAAACTTGGGTTTGTGCATAGAACCTAGACATTATGTCCCCAGGAGGACTCTCTCTTGGTTCTAGTATTAGTTTCTCTCCCTCGATTCTTACGAAATTACCAGTTGCTGTACCACAGATTATTTTTGTTGCTGGTGGTACTACTAGATAAAGATCTCCTAGGTCAAATGGTCCTAAGATGTTGCTTGTGGATTTTACAATTGGGGCCCAAAGGTCTCTGATCGTAAGAACATCTTTGTTGTCAATTTTTATGGTAAGGTCCGAAGTGGCGTCTGTCCCTATGCGTTTTATTACCCATAGTTCACGCTCCTCAGTCTGGTACTCTGTCCCTGTCTTGAGAGTTTTCAATAATGGCAATACTCTGGCCACGGGTCCTCACCTAAAATAAGTTATAATTGAGAAAAATTGGACCTATTTCACGAATGTCTTCTTGAATCTGAATTTAGCGTTATGTCTGATCATCTCAGCTGCTCTAGCAATAGACTCATCTAATGTTCTCTTTGGCATTGCCAATACTTTCTTGAGACCCTCCTCTAAGTGCTTAGAGAACTGCTCTGCGAATGCCTTGTAATATTTAAAGCCATATTCAATTCCAGGGACAAATCTCGGAACTCCTTTGTTTAGTGTTGCATCTAGCCATCCCTCAAAGCCGATTCCTTCAAGCTTCTCCTGCCACTTGTCCCAAGTGCTCTTGTCAGCCATCTTGGCCTCTAGTGTGCTTCTCATGCTAATAGCTGCCTTAATGGGATCTCTTCTTGGTTGCTTAATCATTACTTCATATAAGGCTTTTCCAGCCCTGGCTCTCTCTAAATATTTCTTGGTCCAAATTTCAAGGGGCTTTACTTTCGCCCCTTCAGGGGCAGGGGCACCCATCTTTCTTCACCTCACCTCGATATAAATTATTTGTTTGTTTCAAAGAATAGATATTGCCTTTCTCTTTATATATTCATTTCTCCAGAAAACTTAAAAAGCTTCTAGAGGTATCCCTATCCCCCTACTGGGGAACCCTTCAATTTTTGATAAAATATATATTGCCTACACCCCTATATATAGCTCAATGAGATTCTTTGAGAGTTGATGGAGTATGTCGGAGGCCGTCTCTTCTGAAATTAAAAAAGAAGAAGAAGAAATGCCAGAAAATCCTCTATTAGCCATTCCAGAAATAAAGGAGAAGTATATAGAGTTTCTAAAGCTGCCAAAAGAAGAGTTGGCACTAGAACTAGCATATCTAAAAACAGCATTAGAGAGAGTTGATGAGACTACAAGATACATTATATCTAACATGTTCATGCCAACAAGGCTACTCCTCAGAAATTACCAGGGAAGATATGGAATTCTAATGGGTGCCAGATTTGAGATAAAAGAGTTTGAGCTTCTAGAGGATGTAACATTCAAGGAATATATAGAGAATGTGATAGTTCACGAGAGAAAGACCAGCAAGATAAATGTTTCTGCTGTCTTTGGTTATGAGATCTTGCACCTTAGAGAGACGCAACCAATAGAGGAGGGTAATCAATATGGTGGATAAAGTTGAGGACCAATTCCGTAATTATGATCCACTACAACTGAAGATAGAGCATACTATCGTGGACCTAGAGATTAAAACAACAGACATCCATATGGGTCTAGGACACTTGAGAACACTAACTCTAAGAGCAGCACACCTCAACCTTAAGCGAGATTATCCAGGAGTAAGATGGACAATGAACTACATAATAGCAGCCCTCCAAAGGATCATAGAAATAGCACAAGAAATGAAAAGAATAGCAGAAGAGACCAAAGTCATCATAGACAGAGAACAATGGGAACGCAACATAAACAAAATAACTCAACATTATAATAACAAAAAGAAAAGCGGGGAGAAAAACGAGAGTTAAAACCTCGTTCTAACCCCCGCAATTCGCAAAATTTTTATAATTTTTTCAGGAGAAAACCACACCACAAACTCGAAAACTCAAGACGGCCGCATCTTCTCTGTCCTCTCTTGCTCTTTCTCTGTATTTATTATGGCTAGGCCTCCAGGCTATTGTCTTCTTTCCTTTCCTATGATGAGCCCCCCGCTCTTCATCATTATATAAACTATTAGCCCCGCATCCTCTATCTAAATTAGATATAGGGCCCCCCAGCTTTCATCAAATAGCTCTATTATCAAGAGCGGAGTCATAGCACGATCCAATTCCAACTATTCATCATATTATAACCCATAGCAAAAGAGAGAGAGTAAAAATAGCATAAACTAGGAGAACAACCTAGTTATGCTGAGTAGTGAAGAAGATTATAGAGTTGATTAGAGGATCTTATAGTAGTGATAGTTGAGAAATTAAGAGTATAGGTTCCTTAGAATAGGAAGCAGCACGAAAGAAAAAACCCAAGAGACCCCAGAGAAGAGCACAACATCCTGGGGTTCAATTTCCAGAAGGCCTCTCAGCAGCTGTTCAATTCCGCCTTTTGTTGCCGTCTTGAAACTTCAATGGTAAGGAGTCCTGTTTTTCTTTAATTGAGCGAAAATTTTAAGCGGGCCGTGGGGAACACGGCCGCTTTATTTTTGTTATTATTTTGAGGATTTTAGTTTGTTCTCTAGTCTTATGATTTCACTTACTGCTTCTTGTACCCATGTTTTTGCGTATTGGATGTATGAGAGGATGTGGGTTGCGTTTAGGGATCTTGCTCTTTCTTCTAGTATTGCTAGGAGGGCCATTATTATTTTTCTAGCTCCTGTTGGGTCGATTGGTTCGGATCTTAGCTTTTGTTTTAGTGTTGTTATTGCAGAGTACTCAACTGCTTTTTCAAGCTTGTTGACTGGAAAGACCCAGGCTTTCCACTCTCCAGATTGGATTATTTCATCTCTGAGCTCCGCAGGAAGTTGGATTCTTCCTTCTATCCATTGCTTCCTGCCGTCCTTGCTTTTCCTCCTTAGGATCTTTACTGGTAAGAGGTATCTGTCCCTTATTTTCCTTGCTATTTCCTCTTTATCTTGCTTTACTACTTCAACGAATCTAGATGCAAGAGACTCCATATTATATCATCTCTCTTGCAGTTTACGATACTCTCAATGAGAAATAGTATATGCTGCTTTGAAATAAAAAAATATAGAATGATAAAACCTAGCGAGAGAGTTCGTATTCGATTACGGAGATGAAATGTTGGGCTATTCCATATTCCTTATACTTGTATAGTTCCTCAAGAAGGCGGCCTAGAATATAATGCCTATTTTCCTTGTCCATGGACCTTGCTTCCTTAAGAGCTCTAACTACTTTCCTTATGAGCTCTCTCAATTCGTTTGGGATGTTGGACCTATCGTAATGCATTTGCATATGCATTTGCATATGCATTACATCTTTTCTTCTATTATATGCTCTATTCTCTATCTCTATTCTCTCTATGTTAATAGATATAGCATTATCAGAAATAGATATTGGGGCTTTTAGAAATGCTATTAGGAGCTTGTGGATAATATAGTTGAGAGAGACATTATATCCTTGCTCCTTTAGTTCTCGGATCTTCTCTCTAACCAGCTCTAGGAGTGTCTTATTGATGCGAATACTTATAGTTTTAGAGGCCTTCTCGCTTCTATCCATTAGGACCTTCTCCTGTAGTGCATCTGATAAATTTATATGCATTACATTCCTTTCTTCACTCATTTAGATATCACCTTTTCTGTCCGAATCAAGGGGGGCCTTCAAATACTATATTCTCCTTCTTCTAGATAATTAAAGATTGCTGCTTGTATGAGACCCAGAATAAAAGAATATAATAGGATAAAAAATGAGAGTAGGCGGCCTACTCTCATTCTTCTGGCACCTCTACATGCTCACCAATTTCTTTTAGTCTCCTCAAGTATTCTATCATTCCCAGCCTTAGAAACTCTCTTAGACCTTCTGCCCTGCTCTTGAAATATCCTTTTTCCACTAGCTTATCTACCGTTAGTATTAGCTTTATTGGATACCAGTTTGAGAGGAGTATCATATTGCCACTTCTGTATTTCGCACTCCTAGGATCCTTAGTTCTTTTGCCAGGAGGTGGTAGATATTCCTTATAATTCCTCTTAATATAATCAATTATCTCGGTTATCTTGTTGGACTTGAACTTGAATTTCCCTCCTTCCCAGAGGAGGAATTCCGTAAACTCTTCACCAGTATCCACATCCTCCGCATCTGCTGCCCATACTCTTATCATGGTTGTATCTAGGATGAAATATACTACATTACCCTTGATCGCGAATTTTATACCATTCTTGCGTAAAAAGGAAAGAAGGGGTTGTAGCTCTGGCTTCATTTTTTATCACCATCCCAGAGCTTGGGTCTCTTTACTATTGCTGTTAGCCTCAACTCTGGGATTGATATTGTGATTTCTAATAGATCTCCTGATACTATGATGATGTAGTTCTTCTCTGCCGCTTGCTTAAGTAACTTTGCGGCCTCTACTGGTGTAAGTGAATACCAAAAGGAGTTCATCGGATCGTTATATGTTTTCGCAAATACAATTCTATACGAGAGGGCCTTAATTTCATTTTCCAAGATCTTCCATTCATCCCTATTCTCCATGCTATCACCTGTTAGGAGTGTTTCAAATGTATCATATCAGAATTATACCCTATTTAAACATTACTATAACGCTGTAATAACAGCGTGATAGTGAGATTTAAATACAATAATACTCTCGTCATAACATATTGAGAACTACACTAGGTGATAGAGAATGGAGGAGATGAAGTTCAAGGCCCGTATTAGTAAAACGGGCAACTCTCTCGCCGTCTTTATCCCTAGGGTGGTAGCAGCCACCCTGGGGTTGAAGAAAGGTGATGAAGTCATAATAATAATAAGAAAAGAGGAGGGGGAGAAGAGTGAGTGAAAACTACCTAGAGCAATATTTGCGAGAACTCATAGATACAGCAAAGGAATACCTAGCAGAAAAGAAGCCAGGTGAATTTTGGGTTTCGGACCTTATTTCTTGCCCACACAAATACATAATGGCCCAAAAGTATCCAGAAATCCTATTGGGCCATACATTAGACAACAATCTAGTTCTTGGTGATATTATACATACTGGTTTCGAGAGCTTCCTAGCAGGAAGAGGGTTCATGATAGAAGTAGAGAAGGAAGTAAAAATTGGGAATAATACTATAAAGGGCCGCATTGACGCACTATCAGAAGACGGCCTAAGAGTAATTGAGATAAAGAGTGGAAAAGATGTCAAAAATCCACCCTCTCCGCACCATGTTTTACAGGTCTATATATATATGGCAATGACAGGGGCAGTAATTGGCAAAATTGTGTATCTTACATATGGCAGATTGGTGGAGGTAGAAATAACAAAGGATCATATTCTGGAGGCCCTTAGGCAAATTGGAGCTCCAAGAAATCTATCTCAACCCAATACAGAATGGCTAAAGGAATATGTAGAATGGTGGACAAATAGAGCTCCGAAACCCTTGTGGCCTTGGGAGTGCGATTACTGCCCATTTGCTAGTTTATGTCCTTATAGAAAGAGTAATGGTAATAGGAGGTGAAGAACTATGCTTAAGGCTGAGGAAGCATACTGGATTAGAATTATAGCTCAAGATCTACCATTTGATAAGAGCTTTGCATGGATCTTGATAGGAGAAGACGATCTAGAAGAAAGCTTGGAGTATGTAGAAAAGAAGGCAGTAGAGAACAATAAATACTCGGAGATTCTGGTGATTAATAAATACAAGAATGAGATGCTATTTATTGTTATAAGTCCAGACCGCGGGAAGAAAATTGTATTAAAGGCAAAAATCGTGTGTGAGGAGGTGGTAAGAATATGAATGTAGAGGAATTGGTAGATAAAGTTCTTGACTACTGTAAAGAACTTAGAAAACAATTATACCATCCAGAAAATAGTTATCCAGAAGAGTTTATTAAAGGGTTTGAAGCAGCGTTAGAAGAGATTACTCTATTTATGTTAAACTTAGTATATCCTCCAGTAGGTGAGGAAGAATGACATCCACATTATATAATAGTATAAAGAAGAGTAAAGATGAAGGTAGTAGTGTTAAAATAGGTGGGTTAAAGGCCCTTTACTACAAGTTAAAAGGGCTTTCTGTGGTATTATATGGAGAGCCAGGAGTTGGTAAGACAACACTAATGGTAAATCTAGCAAAAGAGGCCAAGAAGATAACAGGTAAGCCAGCATTATATCTAGCTCTTGACGCTAATCTTAGGACAAAATATGGTGAGGATCTTAAAGCGATATCAGGGGCTGACTGGAGGGAAATTGATGATTTACATATAGCACTAAACTGGATAAGAGGACTAAGAATATCAGAAATGGAAAAGTACTCATTGCTGGTATTGGATTCATTTACGGCCTTTCAAGAGTGGGTAATTCTATCAGAAAGAGATATAGCAAGCCCAAGAGTAAACCTAATACTCTCTAGGCTTGCTACAATAATCACTATGAAGTTTGCAGATATAGCACACTATGCTGCTATTCCAGCAGTTATGATAGTGCATCCTAGTGCCGTCTTCAACCCTGATTATACAATATTTAGAGGAATGAAGCCAGCATTCTCGGGCCGTGCTATAAAGAATGTTGACCTAGTCCTCCATATGTATGTCTACAAGGGTGAAAAGAGGTATCTAAGAACACAGTTATGGAGGAGCATTGACAAGAAACCACCTTTTGAGATCATAGACATATCATCACTAGTATGAGAGGTGAAAAGAATGGAGCAGAAGGAAGAAGTAAACAAGCTATTTGAGCTAATAATAGGGAACCTAAGGTTTGTAGCGGATCGTATGGAAAGCCATTGGGAAAGCATTAAAGATGGTTCTTCACTAGAGCCGATCATTACTGATATTTTTTCTCTAGCGGCAGTTGTTGCAACAGTACTAATTAAGATAGGAGAACTATTACGCATCCTTCAGACAGAAACATAAGTAATTTCTCCTCATTCTATACTTTTTTGGCTGGTGGTATTATGATATGGAAGCCAACTAAGGAACAATGTGAAAAGTTTAAGCAAACTGGTTGGATAATGCTTGCTTCTAGGACAAGAAAAGCACCAAGACGCAAAATTATTTGTGGAAGACTAGCAGAATTAGTTGATGTTCTAAAATATTTTGACCTAGATGGGCTAAAAAAATACAAGGAAGCATGGCCAACAAAATGGCTTTATCAGCTTCATGATTTCTTCCATGACCCAAATGTCAACTGGCTCTACATTCTTGTATATCGTGATGTAAGGTTGAAGTACAATCGAAAGGTTTAAATACTGTTAAAACCTTGTTATAACAGTATTAGAACACAAACACTCCAAAAAGAGAGGTGAAGATGAAATGCTAAGTGAAAATGAGAAAGAAATTTTTGCCCAAGCCCTTAAAATGTTGGAGGAAGCTAGACAGAAAGCTAGAGGGATAAAGAAGGAATTGTATGGAATACTATATGGTGCTGTAGCAACAACATACAACTTCCTCCTGGATAAGCCTACCACACTAAAATCCCTAGTGTTTAAGCTACAGGATCTATTCGCAAACTACAAGCTTATTAGTGAGATAAGGGATGTCCTCGTTCCATTTGACTCAGAACTGTTCAATCTACTCGGAAAGATTCTACTAATGATTCATGATAGAGAGAGAGAACTAAAGAACTTCCTAGATTAAACTCTTTCTTTATATTTTTTTGTCTCTAGACTGTACTCTTGTTCATAGTTATATCCTTTTTCTGTATATAACTATGAACAAAAGTGAAAGAATAGGGTTAGAGAGTATATATTCCTGGCTTGTAGATGAATGGTTTAGTATGGCTACTACCGTATTTCTTTCCTTCAACTAGGAAAACATAGATTCCTCTATGCTCAAAGATAGGTTCTAGATTTGGGTCTATGTAGTATGCAACAACAGCCAACTGAACTGGTTTAGTTGGCTTGTAGTCCTTTATATACCAATACCTATAGGATTCAAGCTGACCAAGGGCACTTCTTCCAGCCCTTGGTTTAACCTCAAAGATCCATATACGCTCTTTCTGATGACCAACAGCATCTATTCTAAGCTGTGTTAGGGCCTTGGCCATCCTTATTATGTATTCTGGATACTTCTCTTTCGGAACATAGCCAGGACCTACTCTCACATCATATTCTATCTTTATGAATTTGAGAGGAGTGGTAAGGAGGAACTTGTCCCAGATAACTTTTTCCATAGGTCCCATATGAGGATATCTGGGCCTAATAAACTCACGGGCGGGCCTTTCTATCTCCATCATCCTACTTCACCCCCAAGTCTCACTAGATCTATAACCAGTTATGTAATCTACCATCCACTTTTCCAAGGCCACACCAATAATTCTTAGTGCATCTATCAGAATGTACTTCTTGGTCCAAATATCAACTGGTAATTTTGCTATAAATGCTAGAAGCTCCTTGATTTTCTTCTTATCAAGGAGCTCTGGGGGTATTATCTCAACTACATTTATGTTAGCACTCATCTTCTCACCCTCCTTATTTCATCTATATATTATAATTATGAAGGTAGAACACGCTTTAAGGCCTCTATCTCCTCCTCTGTTAGGACCAATAGCCTATTCAATCTCTCTAGCCTTTCTCTTAGCTTCTTTAGGTCCTGCTCTGCTTGGCTCATTAATTGTTTTAAATAGCTCTCGAGTTCTTTTTCGAGAGCTTTTATCCTCTCATTACATTTTGCTGATAGCTTAGCTAGTTCTTCCTCTAGCTCTTTTTGTAATGTTTCTATCTCTGCAAGCAAGAAGGCCCTTCTTCCATCTGGTGGTAAGTCCTTTATCGCTTTCAGATATCTTATTATAATTTCGAGTTGTTTAGCCCTCTCCTTTGGTGCTACCATCTTCTCCCTCTCGTACTCTCGTATTAGGTTATC
>JAGGZC010000069.1 GCA_021162185.1 Candidatus Woesearchaeota archaeon
ACACTATACTAATACAATTACTAGATATTTAAAAGGAGTCAATAAAATCATCGGAGTCATAGGTATAAGGAGAAGTGGTAAAAGCTACATATTAAGACAAATCGCAAAGATTTACTCTGATATCCTTGGAAAAGAAAATGTATTATTTGTAAATTTCGAAGAAATGAATTTTCCAACAAGGCTTGACAAGGATTTCCTCATAAAGATTATTGAGACATATAAAGAGATACTTAAACCCAAAAATCAACCATTAATAATCCTTGACGAAGTACAAGAAGTAAAAGAATGGGAAAGAGTTGTGAGAAGTCTACATGAAAAAGACAAGGCAAGGATAATTATCTCTGGTTCAAGTTCAAGGGTTCTAAGCCAAGAGTTGTCAACCCTTCTAAGTGGAAGACTACTAAACATAGAGATATTACCCTTAAGTTTTACAGAATTCCTAACATTTAAAAATGCAAATAGAGAGGAAATAAAACTAAACAAAGAAAAAAGGAGAAAATTATTCCTTGAATACCTAGAGTTTGGAGGATTCCCAGAAATAGTATTAGAAACCGACAAGGAAAAAAAGAGAGAAATCCTTCAGAATTACTGGGAGACAATAATAATCAAGGACGTAGAGAGAAGATTCAGAATAAGAAAAAGCGAAAACCTGGATACAATTGCAAGATTCCTAACAGCTAATCCTAGCTCATCAATAAATTTCAGAAAAATGAGTAGATCACTAGGAATACCTTTAAAAACAGTTGAGAGGTTTTCAAAATATCTAGAAACAGTTAGACTAGTTAACTTTGTAAAGAGATTCTCATGGAAGATCAAGGAACAAGAAAAAGCCCCTAGAAAGGCTTACTTGACAGACATTGCTTTCTTTAATCTCAGAGGATTTAAAGCATCAAAGAACTATGGGAGAGTATTTGAAAACATCGTTGCAATAGAATTAAAGAGAAGAAAAAAAGAGTTTTATTACTATAAGACAAATGATGGATACGAAGTAGACTTCATTGTAAAAGAAGGAAACAAAATCAATGAATTAATACAGGTATCTGCAGTAAATGATAAAAAAGAAGTAAACCATAGAGAAATTAGAGCATTACTACACGCACAAAAAGAATTAAACTGCAAAAACCTTACGATTATTACTGACAACTATGAATCCATTGAAGACATGGAGTGGTTTAAAATAAGAGGAAAAATAAAGTTTACACCCTTATGGAAATGGCTTATAGATAATCCCCAATAAAAAGAAAAAAACCCTATTAATTCTTCCAACACATATATTAGTAAAAGCAAAAATATTAATAAATAGGAAAAACCCCACGAAGAAATAATGATCAACAATGTTGAACTAAAAAAAAGTGTTGATTACTTATTCGGAGCTATACATTTATTGCTACCAAGAAACAAGCCAAAACCTGTGCCTAGAAAACCAAGAAGGATACTATTTATTCGTGCATGGGCTATGGGTGCAACACTATTAACACTCCCAACACTAAAACTATTAAGAGAAGCATATCCAGAAGCAGAGATAGAAGTATTAACAATAAACACCGGGGAAATATTCAAGAGAAGCATAAAAAGAGTAAAGATTAGTAAGCTAAGCATAAAGTGGCTCATAAGCAAGATGTTAAAACCAAAGAGCTATGATATAATTATAGACACAGAGGACTTCTCCAATATATCAGCCATAATTTCTAGATGGTTAGGAAAGACAAGCATAGGTTTTGGTTATTTAGCGAGAAGCAGGGCTTACAATTATGCTATAAAATTCAATGACAAGCAACACTATGTATACATATTTGCAAAGCTACTAGAACCACTAGGAATAAAGAAGAAGCCAAGAAGACTTATACCCTTGAAATACACTAAAAAAGAAAAAAAGAAGATAGACCAATTGCTAAGCAAATATAAAGGAAAAATATTGATAGGAATACATGCAGGAGGGGGCAGCACAGCACAACAAAGACTATGGCCAAAAGAGAGATTCAAGGAATTAATAGAAAAACTATTGAGAGATCCAAGAATAGTTGTATATTTAACAGGCACAAACAGCGAGAAAGACATAAATAAATATATAAAGAAAAGAATTCAAAACAAGAGACTGATAGATTTAACAAACAAGCTCAACATTGGAGAACTAGCATACCTATTAACAAAGACAAGACTATTTATAAGCAATGACACAGGACCAATGCATCTAGCAGCAGCAATGAATGTTAAAACAATTGGATTATTCGGCCCCAACTTGCCAGAGAGATTCGCACCCTTCCCACCAAGCAAGCATATAGCAATATATAAAGCAAGAGATCTAAGCTGTAGTCCATGCATAAATGTACACTTGAGACAACTAGGAAACACAAAGTGTGATGGAAAATGCATGAAACTAATAAAGGTGGAAGACGTATGGAGAAAAGTAAAAAAAGACCTCTAAAGATTTTATTATTCAAGATCGGAGCTATAGGAGATGTATTAATGACAACCCCTTTTGTTAGAGAGTTGAGAAAAAAGTATCGAGGAGCAGAAATTCATTATTGGGTTGGAAGAAAAAGTGCAGATATATTAAAGAATAATCCATATGTTGATAAAGTGATAGCAATAGATGAAGATATATTCTTCAAGAAAAAATTGTTTAGATATCTACAACTAGCAAGAAAAATAAAGAGGCATAATTATAATTTAGCATTTGTTCTGGATAAACATTGGATTTTTCAATTACTAGTCAAACTGGCAGGTATCAAGAAGATAGTAGGATTTATTAGAGATAAACCTAGTCGATTTCTACTTGAAAAAGGCATAGTATATGAT
>JAGGZC010000030.1 GCA_021162185.1 Candidatus Woesearchaeota archaeon
AATTAATCACTGATAAGTAATTATAAAAACGAAAAATTTATAAACCAGTCTCACTACTCTTCCTAAAAACTGCACGGGGTGTTATAATGATACCAATAATAGATCCATATAGGTCTTGGACTAAGAAAGATAATGGTTTATATCTCCCAGATCTACTAGATGAGACTGATTCTAGTGATAAGTATATCGATTCTAATAAGAAGAAAAGAACTTTAAGGAAAATCATAAACACAGCACTTACACTAGGGATAATCGGATTGGGCACTCTCGGATCAGTTCCTAAAGCATATGCAAATGACAACCAGAAACTAGAAAAACCAGAAGTGGGGCAGTTGGATCAAGCAACAAAATTTATGCATCTTAAACCAACAGATGCTAGAGAATATGATGTCTGGAAACAAATAAATAGAGAGGTTGGAAATAACAAAAGTAAAGGATTAGAATTGTTTAGAAGCAGAGTACAAAACCCTGTAGAACTACAAGAACAGGGATATAAAATTATTATTGGTCAATATACATATCTAGATCAAGAGAATTCAAAGAGGATTAGGGATATTAAAATTATTACACCATCTGGAGACACACTAAGTGGGTATGTAGAAGGTGATAAAGAGTCTCTTAGAAAAATCTACCTTCCCGACTTATTAAATGAACCATATAACTTATTCCATGGAGAAGAAGTTATCAATGGAAAGAGAATACCAATATATGAAAATCCCGTGGAAGCTATTAGGAAGATTATCAATGCAAGGATAGCTAAAGATAACTTATATAAAATAGATAAGAGACTCTCAAATTTAGAAAACGCACTTTCAATATTGGAAGAAAATAATAATGAGGACTATAAGAATTTACGAGGAGAGATAAATAATCTAAGAAGGAACATAGAAAAGATTAAACAATTATGCGAGAGACATAATGATAGATTGATAGAACTTGAAGGATTAATAATGACTACTACTCAAACTATTTTACCGAAGATTGATTCTCTCGAGACACTACTAGAAAAATATACAGGCTCAATAACTGATATGGGTCAGGCACTAAGCAAGCAGGGAAAAGATATTGAGGATATAAAATCAATGATAAAAGAAATGCAGAAATCAAGGAAAAGACTAGAAGACATAATCTCTCTTATTAGTAATAGTGAAGCGAGAAGAATCTTTGGTAGAGAGGTCTATGGAGGCATAATTATTCCTATCTATAATCTCTCTGGAGAAGAGAATGGTGCATATGGATGGACAGATTTTGCTCCAGTAGCACAAGATGTCATTAAAGCTGAGTTGAACAATGCACACTTTACACTACAAATAATAGGGAATTATCTAAAGTCCAGAGGAGATAAGATAGAGAGAGATGAAGGCTCTCTTGAATCAAGATTTGGTTGGTCACCAATAAATCTAAAACTAGTAGGGCAATCAATCAGACCATTAATCCTCTTTGGTGGGTGCTATACTATTGGAGAAGAGCATCAAGAATTTGTAAACAGATACATAGGATTAGAACAATTTAATGATATAAAAGACTATGAAAAAATAGTTGAATCAGGATTAGGATTAAGGATTATATATAATGGAGGAGAATTCAGAATTGAAAAGAGAAAAGGTAAAGGTGTTTTGACAAGATACCCAACAACAAAATCCTTTGTGGATGAGGTATTAGTTAACAATGAAGGAGATCGACAAGATTATGTCATAGATACGGATTATCTCCAAGCAAGAGGCATATATAATTTTGGGAGACCAGGAGTTAGAGATATTGAAAATATTGGAATAGAGATTGGAGCAGTATATGGCACTGAAAACGCAAAACCCTTGTCTAATAACTATAAATTAGCAGTTAAAGGCGAGAGCAATTATAGGGTAATGGGCTTGGAACTAAATCCAAGAATAGAATTATCTAACGGAGTCTTAATAATACCAACATTTTCATGGAAAAGTAGGAACGCTTTAAATAATACTAGTGCAAGACAAGAATACTGGAAAGTAGGATTAATGGGGGGATATAAGTTCTAAGAGGTGGAAGAATGATAAAAAAAGTCGTAATAGCATTAATAATCTCTTTAGTGTTTATCATAGGAATCGTTCATGCGGAACTACAAGTAGAAATCACGCCTACAAATCCAGTAGAGGGAGACACTCTCACATGTCACATATACAAGAATGGAGTAGAGGTCTCAGTAGATCAAATAACTCCCTTTACTATTGCTTGGCGAGAATTAAGTACGAGCAGCTCATGGATCCCGGATTATATTGGTCATCAATCAATCACTGCTCGAAGAGTTGGACAGAGATGGCAATGTGCAATTGGAATATTGGATGATGATGGTTTAGGCTTTAGTCCCTCAATATATTCAAATATAGTGACTGTTGTTGAGCCAGATCATGGGTTTGAAGATATTGTTTTTACTGCTGTTCCTACTAGTGGTCCTGTAGCTTTGAATGTTTCTTTTTATTGTCAGGCGTTTGGTGGTGATGAGTCTGTAGATTATGTTATATATTTTGGTGATGGACAAGTAGCTGAGAGTGATAATCTTGAAATAAACTCTTCTTGGAGTATTAGCCATGTTTATAATGAGCCCGGGGTGTATACTGCCAAGTGTATAGCTAATGATTATGATGGGGATTCTATTAGTGAGAGTATAGTGATTAATGTGCAAAACGTTAGCCAAAACCTTGCCCCAGTAGCTGATTTTACTTATAGTCCTGTTCAGCCTATGGTTGATGAGTCTGTAGTGTTTAATGCTTCTAGTAGTTATGATCCTGATGGAGAGATAGTTGGTTATTATTGGAGTTTTAGTGATGGCTATACTACTACTGGTATGATAGTTGAGCATGCCTTTACTACTAGTGGAACATTTTATGTGACTCTCACAGTTGTTGATAATGAAAACTCTAGTGATTCTATTACTAAGACTATAACTGTTCATGAGCCAGATCATGGGTTTGAAAGAATAATCTTTAGAGCAACCCCTACTAGTGGTCTCGTACCATTAAACGTTACTTTTAATTGTCAAGCAATCGGTGGGGATGAGTCTGTAGATTATCTTATCAGGTTTGGTGATGGACAAGTAGCTGAGAGTGCTAACCTTGAAATAAACTCTTCTTGGAGTATTAGCCATGTTTATAATGAGCCAGGAATATATACAGCTATATGTATCGCTGAGGATTATGATGGAGACACTATTAATGCTTCAGTAAAGATAAATGTTTATCCTAGGAATGAGACAACTAATCCAATAGCAATATTTAATTATACACCATTACATCCTCACCCAGGAGAAGAGGTTACTTTTGACGCATCATTAAGTAGGGATACTGATGAGGTAAATGGAATGGAGAATAATGGAATAGTTAGATATGACTGGAGTTTTGGTGATGGTTCTATTCTCTCTACACAAGCCCCAAGAATTAGCCATACATATGTTAATCCTGGAAATTATAC
>JAGGZC010000082.1 GCA_021162185.1 Candidatus Woesearchaeota archaeon
GTATATTATTTTCCTGTTCTTCCAACTTTTTAAGGAAAACCTTTATAAAGGATTTATAAAGTTTATAAATAAAAACAAGGGGGTGGAATCCTTGGCAAAGCAAGATAGAGAAGTAAAAATTGTTAACATAGTTGTGAGCACTAGTCTAGAAACAGATGTACCACTAGAGAAAATGGCAGCAACCCTTAGTAATACAGAGTATAACCCAGAACAATTTCCAGGATTAGTATTAAGGATTAGAGAACCAAAGACATCGGCATTAATATTTAGCTCTGGGAAAGTAGTATGCACAGGAGCGAAAAGCATGGACAAAGTAAGAGAAGCAATAGAACAAATAAAACAAAGCGTAAAGAAAGTAGGAGTGAAACCAGTTGAAAACCCAGAGATCACTATTCAAAACATTGTAGCAGCGGGAAACATAGGAATAGATCTAAACCTAAACATGCTTGCAATGAAGCTTGAAAACACTGAGTATGAACCAGAACAATTCCCAGGATTAGTATATAAACTCATGGATGCAAAGGCCACATTCCTCTTGTTTAGCAATGGAAAAATTGTTTGTACAGGTACAAAGAGCGAGGAGGATGTGCATAAAGCAATAGATGCACTAATCAAGAGGATAAAGGAAGTAGTAGGAAAATAAGAATTATTTCTTTTTATAAAAAATGAGAGAACTCACAGCAGAGGAACAAGTAGAGCTATTTAAAGAATTCATAGAAAAGAATTATATGAAAAAGATAGCGGAAGCAATAAGTAAAGGAGAAGGAAAAATAGAGATAGATTTTGAAGGCATATCAAGCTTCAACCCAGAGCTCGGAGAACTATTACTAGAACAACCAGAAGAGATATTGAGAGCAGGAGAACAAGCAATAAGAGAACTAGACTTAAGTGGAAAAACACTGAGGATAAGGCTACGCAACCTACCGAAAAGCCAGAGATTAATGATAAGCGAGATTAGGAGCAAGCATATAAACAAACTAATACAGTTTAGAGGAATAGTTAAACAAAAAAGCGAAGTAAGACCACAAGTAACAAAGGCAAGATTTGAATGCCCAAGTTGTGGTAATATATTAGAAGTATTACAACTAGGAGACAAGTTTAGAGAACCGACCCGTTGTAGCTGTGGGAGAAAAGGAGGTTTTAGGCTATTAGGAAAGGAATTAGTAGATGTCCAGAGAATAATAGTAGAAGAAAGCCCTGAAGAACTAGAAGGAGGAGAACAGCCAAAGAGACTAGCAGTACTAGTAAAAGAAGACCTTGTAAGCCCCTTAAACGAGAAACGCACAAACCCTGGAAGCAAAATAGAGGTAATTGGAATAATAAAAGAAGTACCAATACCATTAAGGACAGGGGGGAAGAGCACAAGATTTGACTTAATGGCAGAGGCAAACAACATAATACCAGCAGAAGAAAGTTTCACAGAATTAAGCATAACACCAGAAGAGGAAGCAGAAATACTTGAACTAGCACATGATCCAAAGATCTTTGAGAAATTAAAAGAAAGCATTGCTCCAAGCATATATGGACATGAAAAGATAAAGGAAGCATTAGTATTACAATTATTTGGGGGAGTGAGAAAGAAGAGGAGTGATGGGGTGGTTACTCGTGGAGATATACATATCTTGCTGGTAGGAGATCCTGGTGCTGGAAAGAGTCAATTATTAAAGAGGATTGCGCACATAGCTCCCAAGGCTAGATATGTGAGTGGAAAAGGAATAAGTGGAGCGGGACTAACAGCAACAGTTGTGAGAGACGAATTTCTAAGAGGATGGGCTCTAGAAGCAGGAGCATTAGTACTTGCAAATGGAGGGATTTGTTGTATAGATGAGTTAGACAAGATGAACAAGGAGGATAGAGATGCAATGCATGAAGCCCTAGAACAACAAACAATAACTATTAGTAAGGCAAACATTCAAGCCACGCTGAGAGCTGAAACAACTGTGCTAGCTGCTGCTAATCCAAAGTTTGGAAGATTTGATCCATATGAAGTGATAGCTAAACAGATAGATCTACCAAGCACGCTTATCAATAGATTTGACTTGATCTTCCCAATAAAGGATATCCCAAGGAAAGATAAGGATGAGGAAATGGCTGAGTTTATTTTGCGACTCCACAAGGATACTACTAGTATAAAAGAAGTAATACCCACAGAGCTTCTTAGAAAGTATATTGCATATGCAAGACAGAGGATTAAGCCAAAGCTAACAAATCAAGCATTAGAAGAAATAAAGAATTATTATCTAAAGATGAGGAGCACTAGCTATGGAGGGGAGGGGGAGATAAAACCAATACCAATCAGCGCTAGACAGCTAGAAGCATTAGTAAGACTCGCAGAGGCTAGTGCAAAGACAAGGCTTTCCAAGAGAGTTACAAAGAAAGATGCGAGAAGAGCTATAGAGTTATTGCATCATTGTTTATCCCTAGTGGGCATGGATCCAGAGACAGGGAAGATTGATATTGATAGATTGACAACCGGCATTCCTGCTAGTCAGAGGAGTCATATATCAATTATAAGAGAGATTATTAATCAATTAGAAGAAACTATTGGAAAAGAGATCCCAGAAGAAGAAGTCTATAGGCTTGCAAAAGAAAAAGGCCTGAGCGAGGATGAGACAGAGGAAATCCTTGAAAAGCTTCGAAGAGCTGGAGACATATTTAGTCCAAAGAAGGGAGTGATACAAAAGATTTAAAATGGCTAAGCCTGTTAGAGATCCAGCGGTTATTCTTTCATGTAAGGAGTTCTTAGAAGCAAGACATGTAGCGGGAACGGGCTGGGATCCAGGTTACTTGGAAGTAGATGGGAGAAATATTAGAAGAGTGAATATTATTGGATTATTAGTTTATAATGGTGATGGGTTCATAGTTATAGATGATGGTTCCGGAAGTGTATATGTGAATACTGCTAATGCAGAGAAGATAGATCTACCAAGCCTTGGAGAGCCAGTATTAGTGATAGGCACCCCCCGAAGACATGAGAATTACAATTATATAAGCGCAGAGATTGTAAGCAAAACAAGGAAGGAATGGCTAGAGACAAGGAAAAGGAAAGGAGAAGCAGTTATAAGACAGGAAACAGGGATAAGAGAGGAAATACCACTAGAAGTAGTTGAATCATTTAATAAAGAAAAAAAGATTAGGGAATTGATAAAAGAAATGGATACTGATCAAGGAATAGATGTACATGAATTAGTCATGAGAGCAAAGCAGTTAGGAATAGATGAACAAGAAGCTGAAAGAATTATAGATGAACTATTAAAAAAAGGAGAGGTCTATGAGTTAAGGCCTGGGAAGATTAGGCCTTTATAGATCTCTTTTTTTCAATGCTTTTAGCAGTTTTCCATGCAAGTTCAAACAATCTTGCAAGAGCAGAACTAAACATTTTCGAAGAAACCCATATTCCTGGGTCAAATACTTCATGTGTATCATTCTCTGCTAGTAGCATGAATAATGCTTCTTCATCATCTACCACTACGAATCTTGCCTCAAGATCTGGTAGAATCCTAATCTCTGCAATCTTTTCAATATAGTTATTTACGAAGGAGTAATCCTCACTTGTTTTTCCAGCCATGAGGATATTAATCTTTACTCCTCTCTTCTTTGCTTCTTGTAAATATGGTTTCAATCTTGGGAGCATGTATATTAGTGTGTTTGGGGTAATGCCAATATAGATATATCTCTCTGATTCTTTTACCATCATTGCTATTTGGTCAACCATTGCTGATCTTCCCTTTAGATTAGTAGCAATGTCTGATGGGTCTACAAGGTCTATTCCTCTTGAGTGTAATAGTTTTAGTTCTTCAAATATATCAGTATCCTTTATTTTTTCGAGCATTTTTTCTCTCTCCCTTGCAGATTCCTTTACTTGTTTTTTTAGTCTCTCTATTACTTCTTCAGGGGGAAGCGCCATATATTTTATTGGCTTCCCAATCTTTTGAACAATGAACCCCTTTTTTTCTAGGCTTTCAAGAATATCATATGTCCTGCTTCTTGGAACATTTGCAATATCACTGAGCTCTCCAGCAGTGCTTACCCCTCTACTAAGCAGAGCTGTCCAAATCTTTGCTTCATAACTATTAAGACCAAATACTTTGAGTTTTTCTATGAGCTCTTTTGATACTATGATTTTAATCACCTCAACATTAATTTATTATCCACTAGTAAGTAGTACTTATTTATAAATCTTTCGCTATTTTTGAGGAGTAACTTTCGAGTAAAATTTTTCAATATAGAAAAAATTTTATAGTCTTATAGTAATACAATAGTCATGGATATAGCACTAGTACAACCCAAGGGATATATAAACATTGGATCAGTTGCAAGGCTATTAGAAAATTTTCCTGTGGGAAAATTAGTAATAATAAACCCCCCTAAGAGCTATAAATGCTTAACAACTAGGAAGTATGCACTGAGAGGTTATCACTATGTCAATAATGCTAAGATTTATAATAGCGTAGAAGAATTGAAGAAGGATTATAGCCTAATTATAGGGACAACAGCTAGGATTGCTAGAGAGAAGCACTTATTAAGAAGAACTGTTCCATTAAAAACAGCAATAAGAAAAGCAATGAGAAACAATTCCGTGATACTATTCGGAAATGAGGCTAGAGGTTTATTAAACAAGGATATAGAGCAATGCCATCTATTAACAACCATTCCAGCTTCAAGATATAATACATTAAATCTTAGTCATGCAGTTGCTATAGTCTTATTCTTTGCATGGACAATGAGAACTGAAAGGAATAATCAAGCAGTGGATCAAGAAAAGATTAACAAACTCTTAGAATTAATACAAGGAATAATAGATAAGCTAGGTTTTAACAAAGGAGAGAAAGAAAAGACACAGCAAAGATTATGGAAATCCCTGCTATCAAGGATGGATTTAACCGAGGCAGAGATAAGAGTATTGTTTGGTTTCTTTAAGCGCTTAGAGAATGTTTTAAAATAGCTTCAAGGCTCTTAACAACTATTGTTGCATATGAGCCACATGGAATACTGAGATATATTTTTATTCCTTCATTAATCTTTTCAATATTGAAATTATTTATCTCTATTTTTGTCTTCCTAGGGAGAGATTCAAGACTAGCAAAAGGAATAGCTCTAACAATACAATCACCCACTCTTAATCCTTGATCCCTCATAACCTCTAGGAGTAGATCAGAATAATTATCAGTCAATCCATATCCAGGCAGAGAGAGCTCTTTTATATTAATCCCTTGTAGGGGAACTAAGAATTCATGGTTATTAATAATTATAGAAACATTACCCCCTGATTCTCTTTCTATAATCCTGCTCAAGGTAAGATTCCAGATCCATGACTGCAAGGAATTAGTGTAAAGTCTTAAAAGCCATTTTGGAAGGGTTTTCAAGTATAAAAGACCATCCTCATTACTACCAATCATCTTTGAAGCATCTCTAAACCTTTTTTGCAAGATAGCTTTACCAATCTCTATATTTTTACTACTAAACCTTTGATCATCAAAATAATTTGGGATAAATAACTCATGAATATTATTCTTTATTTTTTGTAATCCTACAATCTCCTCATCCTCAATGTTCCTCAAGACTATTTCAAAACTATTCTGTCTAATCATAGAAGAATCTAGGTCACTATCAATAAAACCAATAAGACTTAGACTAATAGAACCATTACTAATCCCTCTGGAAAGATCCCTCATCATTTCTTTCCTTATCCTATTCTTAGGAATAGTAATGTATTGAGAAACCACCGCTCTTTTATCCTTTATACCTGCAAAACCAATATTTCTCTCATCCACTCTTAGAATTCTTGAAATAGTTTTTAGCATAGATCCATGATCCATATTGATTCTATGCACGTGTATCAAGATATATCTACCACTACTAGAAGGCTTAACACTTAATTCTTCTCTCACAACGAAGTCTTTAGGTACATGCTTTATAGTCCAGCCCATGTTGAGAGGAAGGCATTCATGTACTTAAATCTTTACTTCTATCTTATTAAAATAGAAACATATAAAAATATGAAGGTTTATGGATATGTAAAATGGTTAAAAGGAATAGTAGAAAAGCAACTAATGCGGGCTCGGCGGCAGGACTAGTGATACTTATAGGACTATTAATCATATTATACATCCTATTTATACCACCAGCAGATAGATGGAAACTCTTAGAGAACACTACATCAGACATCTCTAATGGAGGAATTGGGGAAGAGAGTAATATTATTCTAAGAGAATCT
Source organism: Candidatus Woesearchaeota archaeon (assembly GCA_021162185.1). GTDB lineage: Archaea > Nanobdellota > Nanobdellia > Woesearchaeales > JAGGZC01 > JAGGZC01. The sequence goes on from JAGGZC010000082.1 coordinate 6,218, forward strand.
CCTGGGACATTGCTAGCCGAGGGGAATATCTATCAACGTTTAAGCTTAGATCCTATTAGACTATATATGAATGAACAAGGAGTAGAACTATTGAAACTAGACTCACTTGTAGTTAGCCACAGTGTTTTTTCTAATCATCCACAGGAATTAATCTTTAGTACTAATGGCTTAATACCTGGAGATGCATATCTCTCATTTAATGTTTTAGAAGGAAAAGGAATCATGAGAATAATCTTAAACAACCATATAATAGCAGAACAAGAATTTGGAGAGGGAAGTAATAAACCCGTGCAACTACCCAGGATGTATTTATCTCAAGGAGAAAATAAGTTAGTATTAGAGGTTAGCTCTCCCGGGATAGCATTCTGGAGATTAAACAAATACATATTGAGAGATATATCGATTGTTGGGAATTTGCTAGACATTAGTGGTGGAAAAGCTGAGAGAAGTTTTTATATTAGCAAAAAGGATCTTGAAAACATTAAGAGAGTAACATTTAGTTATGTGCTTGATTGTGATCAGCCAGTACAACTCTCAATATTGTTAAACAATCAATTATTGTTCTATGGGCCAGCAACTTGTGCAAAGCAGTACAATCAAGAGATAGATCCAGCGATACTAAGAGAAGGAATGAACACTATCGAATTTGAAAGCGATAACAACCTGTATATAGATATACCAAGAATAAAGATAGAATACAATGAACAAGAATATCCAACATATTACTTTGAAATAGATGAAGATGATCTAGACAGAAGCTTCTGGCTCACATTGAAATTTGCAGAGAAAGATGAAAGACATATACTCAAAGTACAGATAAACGCTAGAAGCTTCACTGTTGATACATATAGAGACAAATATGAGAGAGATATAAGTGATTACATAGAGGAAGGAACAAATAGTATAAAGATAATCCCAGAGAGAGATGTGAATATAAGAGAAATAATTATTGAGAAGAGATAAGGGATTCTAAAATGGCAGAAATTCCTGGGAAAGAACTAATGTGGAAAGAAGCCAAACTCAAAGCGAAAATCGCTGGTTTAAAAGTTAAGAGGTTTTTCCATTCATTACCAGTAATAATTATTGGTTTCTTAATCTTATTCGGGGCTATTGCTTTTATATTGATTAGGGGTTCAATAATCATCGTATCAGCACTGGGAGTTCTTAGATTTGTATTAATAATTGCTAATATATTATTTATCATCCTATTAGTGAAAGCTCCAGCGATTAGACCATTAATAGTTTTCATAATGGTTATAGAGATAGTATTATTGGGATTTTCCTTGTTAATGCCTAGGACAACTAAATTTACAGCAGAGACAGGGGGATATGAGGCAAAATCCTTTGTTCAAAGAATGCAGGAATCAATATTATCAATATTTTCAGGGGTAGAACAAGTAGAGGCAGGAGTAAAGACTTCTCATAGACACCCAGAAGACACTGGAGGGGTATATATAAGCGAACTTAGACCACAAGCATCTATTGGTAAAACTTTAGGAATGCCAACATACTTGCAGGGAGACCAGATAATTATTAATGGATTCATAGAGGGAAAAGGATTCTTGACAGATGAAACAAGCACAATTCTTTTCTGTTATCTAAAACTAAGTAATGGCTCAACTATAAAAGGATCAGTAACTCCTAATACATTTACAATACCTCCGAGAATAAAGACTAAGAATGCATTTACTTGTAGGATTCCCTCAGAAGGTGTAAAAGAAGGAGTTCATGAAGTAGTTGTAGATGCAGTCTTTAATGCAGAAACAGTGGCAAGAACATATATTGGTTTAATAGACTCAAGACTTACCTGGTTTTCTACCAGTGGATTAGAGAGGCTTTATAATCAACAAGAGACAGGAAAACTTGAATATAACCCGTTCGGAATCTTCTTTGGATTAGCAAACAGTGAATCCTGGGATAGTGGTGGACCAGCAATGGTTAGTATTAGTAGCTCAGAATTAATCACTGCTTCACCTAGCACAAAGTTTGATGGATGGATCAGTATGGGTATAAGGAAGAGAAACTTTTATAGTGGAGAAAGAGCAAAAGGAGAAGTATTATCCATAGATTGTGTAGAAATATATCTTCCTAGATCGGTGGAACTCGTATCATCTAATTGTAGCCAACCAGTAAACCTTGTTAATAGTGGGGGAGGTGATGAGTATTGGAATATATATTCAATAGAAACAAAGAAAGGGAGGACATGGGATGTGTTTAATTGCCCAATAAATATTAATGATTACTCATTTTTCCGATCAATATCAAAGGGTAATCCTGAAATAATAAATGATATAATAGTGAAGATGGATCCCCAATTATGGGCACCTATAAAAATGCAAGAATTTAGAGCAAGAGTTAAGTATTTATTTAAAACTAGTAAAAAAACAGCTATAAGGATAAAGAAAAATGAATAGTCAGAAGTATTTCATAGGACTAATAGTACTACTATTAGTATTAACTAGCTGTACTTCTCAGTCATCAAGAGAATTTAGAATAACAGGTTTTAAAGGAGTAGAAATAGAGCTATTGAGAAGCACTCCTCCATCAGAAATGATACCTGGCTCTGGAGCAACTATTGCTATAAAAGCAAGAAACCTTGGAGCAGCCACTACTAAGAGTAGTGATGGTAGGGGAATGTATATATGGTGGGATCTAAGCCCAGA
>JAGGZC010000070.1 GCA_021162185.1 Candidatus Woesearchaeota archaeon
GACAATAAAGAGTTATGGTTTTTTCCCAAAACAAAAACCCAGAGTTGTATGGCTAGGAGTAGAGCCACATGAATACCTAGAAGCATTACATAGAGAAGTTGTGAAAGCAGTAGGAATAATGCCTGATAAGCCATTCCAGCCACATATAACTATTGCAAGGATAAAGGATTACTCGTTAAATAGTGCAGAGCTCATAGTGAAAAGAATTCAAGACTTAAAAGGAGAATCCTTCATTGCGGACAGGATTATATTATATGAAAGCAAGCTCACAAGTAGTGGGCCAATATATAGAGAGATTAGTATACATGAATTAAAATAATTTCAATATTGAAAAGAAATATGAAAAGATTTAATATATGAAAAGAAATTCTAAGGCCATGACCAAGCTCTCCAAGCACAAGGAAAAAATCCCTAAAAGTGTATATGAGATAATCTCACACCAAGTAGAAGAGCTTAGACCAGCTCAGATGAAAGCAATTAATAGTGGATTATTCAATGAAAAAAACCTACTCGTATGCACACCAACTGCTAGTGGGAAAACACTTGTAGCAGAGATGGGTTTCCTTTACACTATTCTTGAAAAGAAAAAGAAAGCAGTATATGTTGTGCCTCTAAGAGCTCTTGCATCAGAGAAATACAAGGAATTCAGAGAAAAATATGAGAAATATGGGTTAAGAATAGCCATAAGCACTGGGGATTTTGATAGTGATGACGCATATCTCAAGGCATATGACTTAATAATAACTACTAGTGAAAAACTTGATTCATTGTTAAGACATAAGGCTCCATGGCTGAATAGTGTTGGGTTGTTAATAATAGATGAGATACACTTATTGAATGATGCTTCTCGTGGCCCCACACTAGAAATGGTTATAACTCTTATAAGAATGCTCATAGATCCACAAATAATTGCTCTAAGCGCTACTATTGGGAATCCTGAAGAATTAGCAGAATGGCTTAACGCAATACTAATATATGACGAATGGAGACCTGTAAAACTATACAAAGGAATAATGACAAACCACGAATTAGAATTCTATGAATAAAAAAATAAAAATTTAACATTGACCACTAGCTGATCCACCAGCATTGCTTAACTCCTGGGTACATTCTTGTGGTGGGTTTTCAAAGCCTTCACATATAGCAGACTTATATGCCTCCGGAGTTCTAGCACCATTGTATTGCATATCATTAATAAACACTGTTGGACTGCCCCTCACTCCATACTCTTGGTTGAGTTGATACTCTGCTGCTAGTAGGTCTATTCCTTCCTCTTCCACACACTTGTTGATCTTGTTTATGTCTATGCCAAGACTTTGAGCAATGCCTTGCCAGCATGTATCAGCATTGCTAGCAGAACAATTCTTATTTATAGCTATAACAAAGTCCCACCAAGTGGAGTGATCATAGTATTTCCAGACACACATCTCTCTAACATCCTGATGTAATTCTTGTATTCCATGCATTGAACAATAGTCCCCCATACAGAACTGGTCTTCTCTACCACTATACATGCTCGCTGGATAAATCACATAGTGGGGCTCCCATTCAACCTTGTCTCCTAGAAGCCTATATACTGGTTCAAGCCCATATTCTGCTTGATTACCAAAAGGACAGAAACTCATCACGAAGAATTTTATATTGGTCTTCTCTTGCTTAGGAACACCTAATCCTTGTTGTTGGCTGCTACTTTCCTTGATCTCTATTGGTTGTGATACAAATAATTGTTTCCCATTTTTTAATAAGAATAATTGTCCTCTCTGTCCACCAATATCAACTGTTAATACATAATAATCATCTTTCTCCTCCACATTTATCAGTTCAGCTGTCAATCCCCTAGGCCCTAATATCTCGCTGTTTAGATAGGATATAGCATTACTAGCAGCTTTGTTCATCCCTATTTTAGAGCTCACAGAAAAACCATGGGTTAGTATAGATACTACTAATAATATTGCTAATAATCCTACTAGGATAAAAGAGATTATTGTTAACCCTGTTATGTTAAAAGAAAAAGATTTCTCTTTTTTCTCTCTAACCACTTTTTCTTCTTTAACTGCTTTTTTTGTATCCCTCTTCTTTTTTACCATTCTATCCCCTCCCCTAAAATTTTCTAATAGCAAAAAGAATGGATTATTTAAATCTTTTTATAATATGATGGTTGCTAGTCCTAAAAACACAAAGAATCCAAAGACATCAGTAGCAGTAGTTATGAACACTGTTGCAGAAGAAGCAGGATCCTTTCCAAGAGACTTGAGGATCAATGGAATTGTTGCCCCAAAGAAACCAGCGATTATGAGATTCATAACCATTGCTAATGCAACTATTAATCCAAGCAAGGGATTCTTATTAAAAATGAATGCAACAAGAGCTACGAGTATTCCATTAATTATTCCATTAACAGCCCCAGCGATCATTTCATTAATTATGACCCTTTTAGAGGTTTTTAGATCTATTTCTCCAAGAGTTAGGCCCCTAACCACTACTGCAAGTGTCTGCGTACCCGCATTCCCACCCATCCCAGCCACTATTGGCATATATATTGCTAGGAGTGTATACGCTGCAATTGTTTTTTCAAACAAAGCAACAACAGATGCTGCTAGGAATGCTGTAAAAAGGTTTATTATGAGCCATTTATACCTATTCTTCACCTTTATCAATGGAGGGTCAAACACATCTTCCTCTCTACTAACACCTGCAAAGTCTCTTAGATTATCTAAAGATTTTTTCTCTATAAGTCTTAGTATATCATCAGAATAGATTATGCCCAAGATGCTATCATCCTCATCTAGCACAACTATCTTGTTGTGAGGGTGCTTCTTGAAAACCCTTATTATGTCATCCTCGCTTTGGTCATATCTTATGTGTGGAACTCTTCTCACATATCTAGAAATTCTCTCATTCTTCTTAGCAATACCAATAATATGTGGTGGTAGTTCTCCTACAAGGAGGTTGTCCTCAACTACTAGTATAGCTGGAAATCTCCCCGTCCTCTTTTCGTGTTTTTCTATTAGTCTTAACAATTCCTTGAAGCTAGCGGTTCTATCAACCTCTATATAGTCAAGACTCATCATTCCAGCAGCAGTTCTTGGATCAAACTTTAACAGAAACTTAACCTTGTCCTTTATGTGTTGGCTTAGCTCTTTTAGAACTCTAACCCTCTTCTTCTCTGGGAGTAATTGTAATATATCAGTGACCTTATCGGGATCAAGATAGTTCAGGATCTCTACTAATTCATGGTCATGAAGCTTTTCCAAGAGTTGTAGCTGAATCTTTCTAGGGAGATCAAAAAGAATTCTTCCTTTAAGATTTCTAGGGGAAGACCTAAAGAGTTTTAATCTCTCATCAGGGTTATGGATTATTGCTGTTAGTAATGCATTTTCATTATTTGAATGGCTACGCATACATTATTACTATGAGCCTCTTTTTATTAAGTTTATGCTAATCCAGTGTATGCTAGTTGTAATAAAAACAAAGAATTAAGCAAATGCCTGCTTTACCAATAATTTAGCGAAGATGCCATTAAAAATCTTGTAAATTCTTGCTAAAGGATAAATAGCTTGGAGAAGCTAAGCAAAGTATTAATAGCAAAATTTATATATATGGGTGCTCATCTAGTTGTTAAAGAAGTTGGGGAGGTGGAATAATGCTAAGATTAAAAAAGATAAGCGAGGCCTATGACATGAAGGTATTCACTGATAATGGGGACTATTTCGGAGATATAGAGGAGGCAATAATCACGGGTAACAAGATTGCATCATGGAGAGTAAAGGCCACCAAGAATTCGATGCTTGCAAAGATTCTCGGATCAGCAAAAGGAGTAGTAGTCCCACACCAACTAGTAAAATCTATTGGAGATATAATGATTATTAGCAGTGCAGCTATACCTTCTACCGGCGCACAAGAAGAGTGATCCTTTAGTTATTCATTCTTTTAATCTTCTTATATAGTGATAAGGATAACAATACTTCTATCTCACTTATTGTTAATCTTGATCTATCCTCCCTATTCTTGATCTTTACTCCATGCATCAAGTATAAGAATTCTTTTCCAACAAGAGATGTTAGTTTCCTTGCCAATGGATGGAAAACATTATAGAATGAGTATTCTTCTCCGCTAATTTTAAATGGAGAGATATTTGTAAAATATTCGCCTAGCATCATTGCTGCTAGACTATTCCAGTTCTTAAACCTCTTTGTCGAAGTTAATGGCCTGGGCCTAGTACCAATTTTTACTTGTCTAGCTATTACTTCTTTTTCAGGAGGATGGAGATAATAAAAGTCTGGGAAATAAAAAGAAATACTCTCAGCATTCCTTCTATAAAGCCTATAAACTATCCATAGATCACGATAAGCTAGATCTTCTATTAGTTCTCCATTCTTAAAGCCTATATAAGACTTAGAAAGCGAGATTATATCAAGCTTATCTGTCACTAAAAGAAATGAATTCCTTGATTTTTTTATATTAGGATCATAAGGATCAATACCTGTAAAATATGTGAATAATGCGTAAAACAAGTCCTTCTTATCCCGATATAAGTGGCCTAACTTTCTCTCAGTATATAGTCCTACCAATGAGAGAAACTTTGAAACATAATACCTGGCTTTCAATAAATCAACTATGTGTATATTAAATGGTTCTCTTCTCGCATCTCTCAATATAAATAGTGCTGGGAGTTCCTTGCTCTTAGCTCTTTTGATAAGGGCTCTGTTTATTATTTCTTCTAAAGAATTTGTTTTGAGTTTGGAAAGATCTATGATATAAGGCTCTCGCACTCTTTCTTTTTGCTTGCCATAGATCTCTCTCGATAATTCCCTCAAATAATCATAGTCTTTTATCTTAACAATATATTCTTCTTTTACAGTCGTTTTCCATGGATCAATCAATTTCTTATCATATAACTCACTATTTTCAAGTATTGATAGTAATTCATCAATAGTTTTTTCTCCTAGTTCTACTTGTTTCGTGCCTAATAGTTGGATCCAGTCCCTATAGGTTTCTATTGGCCTATTATCAATAGTTAGGTGAGTAATAATTATCCTTGATAGTTCTTCTTTGATTTTTTCAGGTAGATTTTGAACAGATTCATCATACTGCATATCTTGATGAGTCATAACTACTTAGTAGTCTTAATCCTTAATAAATTTTATTTCCAACAATCTAGAAGATTTATAAATAAACAGGAAAAATATTAAAAACAAATCAATATTCAAGGATTTGTGCGAGAAGTAATAAAAAAGATTGGGATAGCTGTATGGATACTAACAATCATATTCTTCTCTCTAAGGCTATGGATAGACCTTTCCACACCCCTCCCATCAAGAACGAGCTATGCATTTATAGAGGAAGCAAAAGAAATGCTACATGGAAGGATTCCATTAGTCGGGATAACCATCCCAAGAGGTTATCCTACATTTCCATTTATGATCTATATCTATTTGCCATTTATACTAGTAGGAGAAAGCATTGGAATAAAAATCCTTGACGCACTGCTATACGCATTACTGCTCCCAGTTGCCTATCTATTGTTAAAATCCATAATAAAAGAAGATACAACTTCTCTGCTAGGAGCAGTGATAGTGATGCTTCTACCAATACATTCCTACTTTGTAAATAGTGCTAGCATAGTAATGGTCTCTGTCTTATTATATATATTAACCATTTATCTCTTTCTAGAAAGAAGGAGGATCGGGAGTAATAGTCTTATCACTTTACTATTAATATTATCACTAGCCACACCACTCGCAATAATAGTAGCTATCTCGATGATCCTCTATGTATTATTTGAAAGACTCCTAGAAAAAAAGATTGATAAAGTGGAAGCAGAGCTAGCAGTATTCTATTTCTTGTTCACCCTCTGGAAGACCCTAATAATGTATAAAGACATAATAGTCCATCACAGACTAATAGAACTCAATAACTATGAGGCACTCCTAGCTGGAATGTTTAATGCATCCATTACTGGGCTTAGTAGTCTATTATTCACAGCGATTTATATTCTACTTGGAATAATAGGGTTAATAATCCTATACAATGAGAGAAAAAAGGCTGCAAAGATAATAACAGCGAATATTGTTATAATGATCGCTACAATAGCATCTGGATTTATGAGTAGTATAGACGGATTACTCATATTACTATTCCTCCTTCTCCCAGGAGTCACAATGCTCCTGGAATATTTCATGATTGGACAAGCAAAACTGACAAAGAAGGCAATAGAGACAGCGGATCTAAACATAAAGAGATACAAAGAGAAAACAAGAAAAGCCGTGAGCCTTATAATAATCTCTCTATTAATAGTATTGTCCATTCCAAATATTAGTAATAGCAGAGTAATAGCACAGAGGAATAGTCCAACAATATTAGAAGTAGAATGCTTAAAGAATATAGCTCCTCTAGAAAATGTTGGGATCTCTTGTTTAAATGATGAAGCATTCCTCGTACATTATTATAGTAGAAAGCAACCAGTCGTGATAAGATATGGAAAACTCACAGAAGAAGAACAAGGAATAGAAAAACTTATAGAGGAACTAATGAAAACCCCTTTAGAAACAAGGGCGTTAGAGATAAGCCATGAATTAGGAATAGGATATATATACATTTCTCGTCATGCAATGGAAAGCTTGAACATAAAGAAACCATTATACCTTGAAACAGAATGTTTTAAAAAGATCTGTGAGAATAATGAATCAATATTATATAGGGTTGAATGCTAATGAAAGTCGAATCAAGAGCATTAATAGCATCAAGCATTGCAACGATCCTTGGAATAATCCCACTAATAGTTAGACTAATAGAAAAGAAACCAGTAATAGCAATGCCTGAAACCTTCTTCTTCCTAGTAGAAGAGAATAGCAGGGGCATAGTACTAAAACCAGAGGTGTGGATACCTATAAACATAATATTATTATTCACACAAATATTCTTAATAAGTTATACACTACTAAAAAAATCTAGAAAGACAGACATGAAATCAATCCTCTTCGTATTGCTAGGGGCCATGTCTATAAATGCGTTCATATATGCATATCAACCAGTGCCACTAGCAATGATTAGTCTCATAGCAATATTAATATATTTCTTCATTGAAAATGAGTATCCATCGATCCTACCAATATTACTTCTCCCTATGAGCCTAATAATCGGACTAGATGCATTTATAGGGGCGCTCATAGTATTTCTCCTAATGAACCTCTATAGGAAGAACTATAACTCAATAATAGCAGGAGTTATGTTTTCAGCATTATTAACCCCTACACTCATGCTACTTGGATTACTAAGACCCTTATATAATGATAGCCCTCTAAGCATTGGTCTAAGCGAGACACAGGTAGCACTAGGAATACCATTATTCCTATTTATAGTGGGCATCACACCTTTCCTTATACATAAAGAAAAAAATAATATAGAGGAATTTCTAATAATATTATTATTAGGCACAGCATCAATGATCTATGAATCACTGATATTACTAACAGGATTCTTCATATTAATCCTTGGTTTAAATGCACTAATAGTCATTGATAGAAAAGAATGGAAACTACCAGGATTAAGATCAACGAGTATGACTTTAATAATCCTTATATCCCTATTCACCTATCTATCTTTTAGTGCGAGCATTGTTAGGAGTGCTCCATCTATAGATGAAGAAATAGTACTAAAAAAGACTAGTGAAATAGCTCAAACACTGGGAATTCGTAATGGATTAGTCACCATGCCTAGAAATAATTATATGGTGGAATATTACACATCTATAAAACCGTTGACAAATAATGAGAAAGAAATAATAGGACTATTGTTATTCACTGATTATGAGAATGCAAAAAGGGTCTTCAAAGAAAAAGGTGTGCGAGTCATATATATTGATAGGGAAATGAAACAAGAATTCTGGAGGATAGGGGATAGAGGGGTAAAATACATGGAGAAATATATGGATATATTCTATAAAATAAGAGAAAGAAATGGTGTGGAAGCATTACTCTTCACTGGTTGAATTAATCTCTGGGTATTCTCCTTTAAGGATTTCTTCACACTCTGGTTGGGGTTCTAAAAATGATTCACATATAAGTCTTCCGAGAGTATCCTTATCAACTATTCCTACATATGTTTTGTCCTCTATGACTATTGATGGATATGCACCTATATTATAATATGATTCAAGTATCTTTATAGAAGGCTCAATTTTTATTAAATCAGTATTTATTGGAAATACGAGCAGCCTTTCTCCAAACAATTTCTTATAATATGTTAATATGACTCCTTGATCTGGACATTTTTTACAATCCATATTAAAGAAGTATAGTATTGTCACAAGATCTCCTGGTCTACATTCTGCTTTATATTGACGTGCTATGATCCAATACCTTATATTTGCCAATAGATACTGCCTCTCTATAATCCTGCTTTTATCCGGATCTATCCTAGCATTCTCCCTATACTCTAATAACTTGTCTAGTGCCTTATTTAAATCTAGAACAGCGTTTGTTAGTAATGCTTGTAAAGATTCACAGTTCTCAGTCTTATTATTCTTTAGTAGCATTATCAACTGGTTTTGGAGGTTTAAAGAAACGAGGTTTGATTGCTGTTCATCCAATACCTCCTGAGCCCATCTAGCTCTAGATAGGTCTAGTAATATTCCTAAGAGCAATCCCAAGGAGAATATGATCAATGCTACAAAGCCCGCGAATACATACCTATAAATAAGTAAACTCTTTTCATCTTTACTCTTTTTTCTTTTGCTCATCTTACCACCTCTGTATTTTTCTGAAAGACAATTCTATGAGTGCCAATAAATGAATAATACTCCTAAGAATAGAATATATTGTAATATATCCAAGTACTGCTAGAAACCCCTCTTTTAGTGGGTGCTCTCTATACTCTCTAAAAGCAAAAAGTAAGAGAGAGATAATTATTAATAATGCAGTACCTGACAAAAACACTGTTTGAATATTTATATCCAGCATTGAAAAAGTTATATTTAGATCCTTAAAATATGTTACTATATCAAAGTCGACTAAGTAGAGATTCTTAAGTAGTCTCCATGTGGGCTTTAAAAAAAATTTCCAGAAAGAAAACAAAATTGAGAACGCAAATATATATGTTAAGAGATTAAAAGGGATTTGAAGCATGCCAAGATCTCCATATCTCGGCTTGAACAACATATGTCTATATTTTAATGCATTGAGAAATGTGCCCTTGCTCCATCTATTCCTCTGTCTATAAAACCTATACATAGTATCCATTGGATAAGTATAAACAATTGAGTCCTTACAAAAACCTATCTTATATCTATTTGCCTGCAACCTATAGGCCATTTCTTGGTCTTCTGTAAGATTATTTGTATCGAAACCTCCTAGAGATTTAATAATCTTTGTCTTAAATAACGTTAATGGGCCCGGGGTTACATATTGTGCACCAATCCTGCTTAAGATCTTAGTGGTGAGCATCATTAAATAGTATTCTACCCATTGAAGCTTTGCAATAAAACTAGAAGTATTCCCAACTAGGATGCTAGAAGTGACTGCTGCTAGATCTTCATGAGTATACATATATCTAACTAATTGTTTTATAGCGTCTCTTTCTGGATAACTATCAGCATCAAGAGTAATAAACAACTCTGTATCTACTCCTCTCAACGCTTTGTTGAGACTTGAAGCTTTACCAATATTCTCCTTGTTTCTTATTATCTTACAATTTGTTAATCTATACTTCTTCACTGCTCTTCTTATTTCTCTATATGTATTATCATTACTACCATCATCAATTATTATTACTCTTAGTTTATCTTTTGGATAATCAATCCTTGCTACATGCTTAATCGTGTTTTCAATAACATCCTCCTCATTATATGCAGGGATCAAGATAGATATGCTTGGCCATTTTTTTATCCTTCTCTTTCTCTCTTTATTCTTATCGGGCTCTAGAAGTACTATAAACCAAAATACTGCAAAATAGAGGAATAATATATAGAGGACCCACATAAATACTGCATATGTAGCATCCTGCATTTTTATCTCCTCTTTATCTCTACTATGTCGCCAAGTGTTAGATCTTCTTTTTTCTTTTCCTCTTTTATAACATTGTGCTTCTCCACCACTCTTTCTACTAGTTTTATTCCTAGAACTCTTTCAAGTTTTCTAGCTACCTGTATTGATGGCTGCTGTTTATTTGACTCTATTTTATGTATAAGGCTCTCCTTCTCAGCCATTCTCTTTGCCAACTCTTCTTGTTTCCAGCCCTTTTTCTCTCTAGCCCTCTTCACTATCTCTCCATAGTTGGGTACTATGATCTCTATTTCTTCCACTATTTCTAGAGGTATCCTTTCTTTAGGCGCTTGGTCTTGTTTCTTTTCTTTCTGTGTTTGACCGATCCTTGATATTACTCTTCCATATCTTGAACACTGCTTACACAAATGCATTATCACTCCTTCTACCTCTGTCTTGTATAGTATGCTTGTTTCTTTTCCACACATATCACACTGCATTTATAACCCCTCATATACATATATATTATAGTGTCTTTTCCCACTTAGAGCTGTATATTTCTTAACTCTGTCCATGTGTTTCATGATTTCGCTTTTAAAAATATTTCCTATTCCTATACTTGGAGCAATGAATCCTAAAATAAAGTCTTTGTTTATAAATGGTTTTATCTCCTCTATAAACA
>JAGGZC010000073.1 GCA_021162185.1 Candidatus Woesearchaeota archaeon
ATATTGAGTATTTAAAGAAGTTTGTTGAGAATGGCCCAGACAAATATCCGGGAGCAAATTATGTTATAAGACCAGATGGAAGAAGAAAGAAGATTACAAAGGAAACCAAAGAGCAATTACTAGAAGAATTAGAACCAGGATATATTATTGAGAGGCACATAATTGATGGAGATATTGCATTATTCAACAGACAGCCATCCCTACATAGAATGAGCATGATGGCACACTATATAAGAGTTCTACCAGGAAACACATTAAGATTACACCCAGCTGTTTGTACTCCCTACAATGCTGACTTTGATGGAGACGAGATGAATTTACATATACCACAAACCGAGGAAGCTAGGGCAGAGGCAGAAGAATTAATGAGAGTAGAAAAACAATTAATAAGCCCAAGGTTTGGGTTAACAATAATTGGATTAACAATGGATGCGATTACTGGGAATTATATATTAACAAGATTCCTACAACTCCCAAAAAGAGAGGCAATAGAATTATTAGCATCAGTAGGAGTAACAGATTATTCAAGACTACAAGATAAAGAAGTGGTTAGCGGAAAAGAGGTATTTTCCTGCTTGTTACCAAAAGACTTTAACTTTAAAGGAAAGTCGAGACTAGCAAAGATTGATCCAAGCCATCCAGATGCCATAGTAGAGATAAAAAACGGGAAATTAGTAAGAGGAGTGATGGATAAAGCTAATCTTGGAGAGGGAGCTGGACTAATGTTTAGAATCCTACACAGAGAGTATGGATCAGAATTTATGACAAGATTCTTATGGCAAGCATATAACCTAGGAGTAGAGGTATTAACAAGGTATGGGTTCACATTCCCAATCTCTGATTTAGACTTAACAGAAGAAGCAGAAAGGAAAGTAGAAGAAATCATGAGAAATGCTGAACAAGAGGTGCAAGAATTAATAAAACAGTACAATGAGGGGAGCCTCGAATCATTACCAGGAAGAAGCCCAGAGGAGACCCTAGAATTAAAAATCTTGGAAGTATTGAACAAGGCTAGGAATCAGGCAGGAGAAGTAGTAGCACAAACAATCGGAGATGAGATAAGCCTAGTGAAAATGACAACTTCTGGTGGAAGAGGAAATGAGATTAATATTGCGCAGATGTCAGCAGTAGTTGGACAGCAAGCATTGAGAGGGAAAAGAATTAATACAGGATATAAGCATAGAACATTGAGTTGTTTTAAAAAGAATGATCTAAGCCCAGAAGCAAGAGGATTCATAAAGAGTAGTTTTAAAGAGGGATTAAAACCATGGGAATACTTCTTTATGTCAATGACTGGTAGAGACAGCTTGATGGATACTGCTCTAAGAACACCAAAATCTGGATATCTGTATAGGAGGCTTAGCAGTGCAATGCAAGATATAAGAGTGGAGTATGATTTCACTGTTAGGGACTCTGTTGGAAGAATAATACAATTTGCATATGGAGGAGATGGAGTAGATGTCTCTAAGAGTGAGGGAGGAGAAATAAACGTTGAAAGGATAATCAGTGAGATGAAAGAGGGATAAAAATGAATAGGGAAGAACTAAAAAAAGAGATGTTAAAGGAATGGGAGAGAAAGATTCCATTAAGGCTATTCGAGAAAACATTTGAATTACTACCACAAAAAGTCTCAAAGAGACAAGTAGAAAAGATATTGAAAAGGGTTAGAGAGGAATGGATTAAAAGCTTGCTAGAACCAGGAGAGGGAATAGGAGTAGTAACAGCTGAAACCTTTGGAGAAAGAGGAACACAGATGACACTTAACACATTCCACTATGCAGGAGTAGCAGAGATGAATGTGACCACTGGACTACCAAGACTCATAGAGATTCTAGACGCGAGGAAAGATATAAGCACAAAGATGATGGAAATATACCTAGAAGAACCATATAAGTATGACATGGAAAAAGCAAGAGAGATAGCATCAAGAATAAAAGAAACAACACTAGGAGAAGTGCTGGAAGAGATATGGATAGACTTAATGGCATTACAATTACATGCAAAGCTAGGAGAGGGAGCTGAGAAAAAGATAAGAGAAGAAAAACTATTAGCAATACTCACCAACACATTTAAAAGCTTTAAATTTACAATAAAAAATGGGGAGATAATAGCGAAGCCAAAAGGAAAAACAGATGCTGTTAACAATCTATATAGATTAAAAACAAGAATAAGGAAGGTATATATTAGTGGGGTCAAGGGAATAAAACAGGTATTACCAATAAAGAGAGAGGGAGAATATGTAATAATTACTTCTGGTACAAATCTAAAAGCAGTGCTAAAACTACCATATGTTGATAAATATAGAACAACTACGAATGATATATTTGAAATAGAATCAGTCCTAGGCATAGAGGCTGCGAGAGAAGCAATATTTAGAGAAGTAAGAAAAGTTATAGAGGAACAGGGATTAGAAATAGATGAAAGACATATCTCTCTGGTAGCAGACATGATGTGTTTCTCTGGAAGGATTAGGGGAATAACAAGATATGGAGTAGTCAAAGAGAAACCCTCAGTATTGATGCGTGCAAGCTTTGAAACCCCAATAAGACATTTCATAGACGCTGCTATAAGTGGAGAAATAGATGAGCTCAGAAGCGTGGTTGAAAACATAATAGTCAATCAACCAGCGCCAGTTGGAACAGGACTACCAGGATTAGTAGTAAAAACTAGTAAAGAGGTGAAGAAGAATGGATAAGAAAGAGATACAAACATTGTTAAATGAGAATAAACTAATACTTGGACAACGAGAAACAGAAAAAGCGCTATATAGAAAAGAAATATCAAAGATATTATTGGCAAGTAATGCAGTAGATGAACTAAGAAAGAGATATGAGGCATATGCAAAGCAGGGATTGATAGAACTAGAGGTATTAGACATGGACAGCGAGGAGCTAGGAGTCATATGCAAAAAACCATTTACAATAATGGTGATAGGAATAAAAAATGCCTAGGACTTATAGCGGAGAAGACATAAAGATTATTCAATTATTCGAAGCTCTTACTGGAGCAGAAGTTGTTGACTTCTATAGGAATAATCAATTAGTATTCATTGTTAGAGAGGGCCATATGGGCTTAGCATTAGGTAGAAATAAGAAGAACATACAAAGACTTAGAGAGGTATATAAGCAGAGAATAAAAATAGTTGAGTCTAGCAATGACTTAAAAAGATTTATAAAGCAGTTATTATTCCCCATAAAACCATTAGAAGTAAAGATAGAGGAAGAGACAATAATAATAAAAGCTGCTAGCAGCCAAGACAAAGCAATGATCCTTGGCAGAGAAAAGAAAAATTTAAAAGCAATACAAGAAGCCCTAAGGCAAAAAGGTTGTAATAAAAAAATAATAGTGGAATAAAAATGGTAAAAAAATCTAGGGGACTAGGAGCTGGGAAAAAGTTAAAGCAGAGAAGAAAGAAATTTAGATGGCTAGACCAATACTATGTCAGGAGAATCCTCCAACTAAAAAAGAAATCAGACCCACTGGAAGGAGCACCACAGGGAAGAGGAATAGTCATAGAGAAAGTACAATTAGAGGCAAAACAGCCAAACAGTGCTATGAGGAAATGTGTAAAAGTACAATTAATAAAGAATGGTAGACAAGTAACAGCATTTGTGCCTGGAAACAATGCAATAAAACTCATAGAGGAACATGATGAAGTAATCATTGAAAATATAGGGGGAGCAAAGGGAAGATCAAAGGGAGACATACCAGGAGTTAGATATCAAGTAATAAAAGTAAATGATCAGAGCCTAGATGCATTACTCAAAGGAAAGATAGAAAAAGCTAGGAAATAAAACCCTTGAAAAGGGTTATCCATTCTTCTATTCTGCCATGTCCACCAATACCAATCCTGATAATATCCTTACTATATATTCTTAAACCAGTATTCCATGGATTACTAAGAGGATGTAAAATATTAGGAAGATCTTCCTTAGGAATATAACCCTGCTTTGAGCATATCAATATTCCGGCAATAGTACCATTAAGACTATATAAATCACTAGGAGGAATATTAGCATAGACAATACATTTAATCTTTCTCTCTCTACAATAATTAGCAATAATTATTCCTCCGGGAAAATCATACCCCTTATACCATTGCTCCTTTAGGCTATTAAGAGAATCCTTATATCTCTCTAGTCTCTTCAAGTAGCCCTCACATTCTTCTATGGCTTCCTCAAGACTCTTAATAGTTTCCTCTATCAACTCTCCTCCTTTAACATTTGTTATCATACTACTCACAACTAATTCTAGATCAGGATTTGTTTCTATTTTACTAATAGCTTGATCACAACTATAAGTAATTAAAGCTTTAGAATAATACTTGGACAAAGCAATGAGTATTGGCATATTTTTTAGATCTATTAATCCCTTTTTTACACATACCAAGGGTTTTTTCTGTTCATCCATTCTTTCTTATCTTTGCAACAAAAAAGCCCTCAGTATTATTATCCATTGGCCATATCCTTAAAGTTTTCCTAACCTCTTTATTGTACTCTATTCCATTAAAACTTTTGATTGGCTCACTCATCTTTATCTCTAGTTTTATTTCTTCAAGTCTTGCATCAAAGTTGTCTAAAAACCAGGAGACCACACCTTCATTTTCCTCTGGCTCCATTGTACAAGTACTATAAACCATTATTCCACTCGGTTTCAGGGTTTGAAACACACTTGCAAGTATCTTTTTCTGGATGGATGCCATCTTTTTAACTAGCCCTGGACTCCACATGTCTAAAACTTTCAAACTTTTTCTAATAGTACCAGTACCACTGCACGGAGCATCTACTAATGCAAAGTCAATATTACTAATCTTTTTATGTATCAATGAGGCATCACTAATAGATAAGATAGTATTCCTAACCCCTAATCTTTCAAGATTAGATGCTAGAGGTATCATTCTTTTGTAATCTATATCATTAGCAATGATCACTGCTTCATCTCCCACCATTCCAGCTATTTGCCCTGTCTTGCTTCCAGGACTAGCGCATGCATCAAGAATAATTGAACCCCTAGAAGGGTTTAGTACTTCTACTGGGATCATGCTAGCAGCTTCCTGGATGTAGATCCATCCCAACTGATGTTGGGGTAGATTACCAATATCGAATCTCTCCTCTTTAATATTCTTTATCCAATACCCATTACTAGTCCATGGGATCTCTTCAAGTATCCAGTCATCGTTTAGGCTATCAATAAATTCTTCTTTACTAGTTTTTAATGGATTAATCCTTATAGCCTTATTTATGAATGCAGTACTGTATTTTATGAATTCATTAAACCTATCACCAAGCAGGGATTTATATCTATCTATAAATTCTTGTTTCATTTTTTTCATTACTTCTCCTTGGTCTAGATTAGAGTCTAGTATTGATGAAATCTCTCCTCGTTTCGCTATTATTGCCATATATTTGTTAATGCTTTTTTACTAATAAATCTTTTCCTATTTCTTTGCAATATTGAAAATAATTAAGCGAAAAATAAATAAATATGTAATGACTAACTACTCTAAAATGGTAAAGGAAAACATTGATTATATCGTGAATTTCTATAAATCACTAGTCATGTATGAGAAACTTGAAGAAAAGGAAAAGAAACTGATAGATAACAAGCTCAGAGAACTAGCAGTAAATCCCTTAGAAGCAATTACAATAAAAGATAGCGCAAAAAGTTTTATAGAAAGATTGGATAACTATGCTTCTAAGACTGGTCTTGAAAATCTATTAAATAAAGATATGAGAAATCTGGATGATAGATTAGACTTCTTTTTATTATTCCACAAGTTTTATAATCATGCAAGAGAAAGAGGCTTGCCATTAGCAATACCAAAGAAAGTTGAAGAGGAGGGTTTATATTTAAAAGGATTTTATAACCCTCTCGCTCTTTTAGGAAAGAATAGTCCTATAAAACATACCATGTTACTCGGAGAAGAGGATATAGAACATATATTAATTGTAGCTCCAAATATAGATCCTTATACTAGATTAACAAATCTTGGTGCGAACATAATCCTACTCTTTACAGGTCTTCCATTAATAGCTGAAGGAGTAGAGTTTAATGATAGGACTATAAATAAATTAAGACAGTTATATCTAGAATGTTTTGGTTTAGGTAATAAGATTGAGAATGAGCTAAGAATTGATTTTACTAGACAAGAATAATTTTTTCAATATTGAAATTTTTTCTTCTTGATTTTAAAAAACTTTATTAATAAAACCATTAAACACCAAGACATGAGCATAATAGATGGTTATGCATCAATGTTTAGGAGACATCACAATAAGCTGCTAATAATTCCTATACTAATGCTCATAGCATCTATTGGATTTCTCATATATCATGCATCTATAACAGGGGAGGTTGTGAATAGGGGTATAAGCCTAAAAGGAGGAATCGCATATACAATTGAATACCCACAAGACCCAGATAGATTGTTTAATGATCTTAGACAAGAATTTAAGAATAGTGATTTTTCTTTTAAAACAATTTCTAGTGGGGCTACAAAACAACTAGTAATAGAGGCATCTGATATTGACACAGAGGCATTGAAAAGCTTTCTAGAGGAAAAAGGATTCAGCATATTACAAGTAGAGATAGTTGGAGCAACACTTGGAGAGGATTTCTTTAGACAAGCAGTGAAAGCAATAATAATAGCATTCATAGCCATGAGCATCATAGTCTTAATATATTTCAGGACAATTATCCCTAGCCTCGCAGTAGTATTATCAGCATTTTCTGATATAATAGAAGTAGTAGCAATAATAACTCTTCTAGGAATAAAGTTAAACACTCCTGGAATAGCAGCATTATTAATGCTCATAGGTTACTCTGTTGATACAGATATCTTACTAACAACAAGGATGATTAAGCCCTCAGGAGAAAAGAGACTAGAAAAAAGACTTGCCTCAGCCATGAAGACAGGGCTAACAATGACTATTACAACCTTTGGAGCAGTACTAGTAGCATATCTATTAGCAGCCTCAGAGGCAATAAAACAAATAATGCTCATAGTAATGATTGGACTAGTAGTAGATCTATTTAATACATGGATACAAAACTCATCTATCATTGTGAGGTATGCTAAGAGAAAGAGAATGGTTGAATAAGGTTGGATAATAATGGAGGGAAGAATACCAAAAATATTTAAGAATACAAGAGTAATAATATTGTTAGTAATACTATTTCTTGCATTAGTAGCTATATCCCCGATGCCTTGGAGAAAGGGAGTAGTAATAGTAGCAGTAGAAAAGGATAGTCCATCATGGAACGCTGGTATGAGAGGCCCATCACCAGATACTAGGCCTATGAGTAGAGAGAGGATTATAGAGATAAATGGAGAGAAGATTAATGATATAAACGATTATTATAGAATAGAATCAGGCATACCGGAAAATGTTACAGTAGTAGTAAAAACAAATAAGAATGTATATTTCTTAAAGAATGCTTGGAGAAACCCTAATAAGAAGGGATTAGGAATAATAGTGACAAATGCTCCCACTAGTAATATAAGAAAGGGATTAGAACTAGTAGGAGGGACAAGGGTATTATTAAAACCAAAAGAAAGAGTGGATAAAGACCAAGTAATGGCAGCAGTAGATATTATTAGACAAAGACTAAATGTTTATGGCTTGAGTGATATATCTGTTACATATACACAGTCAAGTACCGGGGATTATTATATCCTACTAGAAGTACCAGGAGCAACAGAGGAACAAGTAAGAGAACTAGTATCAAGCCAAGGAAAATTTGAGGCAAAGATTGGGAATAAAACAGTTTTTACTGGTGGCAAAGACATAACCTATGTTTGTAGGATTTCTGAGTGCGCAGGCTTAGATATGAATGCTCCATGTACACAGATAAATACGAATGAATGGGCTTGTAGGTTTAGGTTTAGAGTAGATATCTCTCCAGAAGCAGCTAATAGACAAGCGAATATCACAAAGGATCTAGCCATCATAACACAGAATGGAAGAGAATATCTAAATGAAACAATTGATTTATATCTTGATGACGAACTCGTAGATAAGTTAAATATTGGAGCAGAACTAAGAGGGAATCCAACTACTAGTGTAACAATCTCAGGAGCTGGGAGTGGTAGGACACAGCAAGAAGCAATAAGAAATACACTAAACGAGATGAAGAGGCTTCAAACAATACTACTAACAGGAAGCCTACCTGTAAGCCTAGAAATAATGCAAATAAGCCAGATAAATCCCTTGCTCGGAGAACAATTCTTGTCAAATATAATGTTAGTAGGAATCATTGCAATAATAATAGTTGCCATTATCATGTTTGTGAGATATAGGAAGTTAGAGATATCAATACCAGCAATAATCACTATGATCTCAGAGGTAATACTCATACTCGGCTTTGCAGCAATGATAAACTGGCGTTTAGATATAGCTGGAATAGCGGGAATACTAATAGCTATTGGTAGTGGTGTGGATGACCAAATAGTTATAAGTGATGAAGTATTAGGCAAGACATTTACTCTCGCGAGAAATTGGAAGGAGAGAATAAAGAAAGCATTTTTCATAGTCTTTGGTTCATATCTAACAACTGTTGCAGCCATGATTCCATTGTGGAGCGCTGGTGCAAGCTTGTTGAGAGGGTTTGCCTTAACAACTATTGTTGGTGTAAGCTTTGGGGTGTTTATCACTCGCCCAGCCTTTGCAGCAGTAGTTGAGACCCTTCTTAAGGAGTGATTTCTTTTCAAATATTCTTCCTAGCCTTCCATCAACATAATAGATGAGCTTAAGAAGTGGGTTTAGATTTTGATTTTGCTTTCTCTCTATTTTTATTGTTTTTAGGCCTAAATAATTAGCTCCAGCTACATCAAAGTAATAAGAATCACCAATAACCACTATTTCTTCTCTCTTTATCCCCTCTTTTTCTGCTACTGTCAATATATCCTTATATGCATCTGGATGTGGCTTGCTCTTCTTTTCTGGGATTATAAAAGCTATGTTCCCCAAATCAAGGATTTGTGATACCCCCTTATATCTTTCAATTGACATATTCGAAATAATAAACGCTTTTTTATCCCTCACAAGTCTTTCTAGAATTTTTATCTCTTTTTCTCCAGGTAGGGAGTGATACTCAGCTAATACTCCATCATAGTCAAAAACAATTATTTTTGCCTTTTTTACATCTTTATCTACTATAAGTTCTTCAAGATTATTAATCTTTTTATCTGGAACCATATACATATCTTTAAATAAGCAAGAATAGAGTCCTGTTCTTTTCATTACATCAATTAGGCATTTTAAATAACCAACTATGCTCATAACTACTAATTAGTTATAACA
>JAGGZC010000015.1 GCA_021162185.1 Candidatus Woesearchaeota archaeon
GTTATAAATTATTTTTAAATATTTTATGTCATTTGACACATTTATGTTTTTGTGCAAAAATTAGAAAAATATAAATATAAGTTATGTCATTTATATGTAATATTAGCTACACCAATATACTTAATAATATACTAATAGAGTAAAAATATAGAATACTAAAGATGAAAAGAAAGAGAAGGAAAGAGAAGAGGGTAAATCTAAAGCTGCCAGAAGAGTTACATACAAAGGCAAAGATAGTCGCAGTTCTCAAGGATTTAACATTGAATGATTACATAGAAAGAGCAGTTAGAGAAGCAATAGAAAAAGATGAACATTTACTAGAAAGAGTAAAAGAACTAATAGAAAAATGAGATACATACAGAAAATATGGATCATGGTAATGATTTTATTAATCCTAGTCATGAAGAGTTATGCAATAGATATAGATATAATAAGTCCAGAGAAGGATATAACAAATGAAACACAGATAAAGCTTATATCAACAATAGTATCTACAAGCAATCTTGTTGATTGTAATTATTCTGTTGACCAAGAAACTCATAGTATTAATTGTAGTACAACTAGTTATGTGCTAAACACAACTCTTAACTTGAGCCAAGAAGGAAGGCATTTCATACAAATATGTGCAAGAGATGAATCAAATCAAACTAGTTGCGAGCAAAAAGAAATAGAGATAGATTATACAGCTCCAAGCATAGTGTTAGTGAATCCTTCTAATGGAGAAGAGATAAACGAGAAAGAAGTAAAACTAGAAGTAGTGACAGATGAAGAATCTAAATGTAGATATAGTGATAATCCTGAAAACTTTGAATCCATGGATGCTATGGATACATTGAACAATCTATTACACAAAACATTACTTGTGGGTTTGGAGGAAGGAGAATATAATTATTATGTGAAGTGTAGGGATAGAGCGGGAAACATTGTTAGTATTACAACAAACTTTATAGTAAACCTGCCTCCAGAGGTTAGTGTATATATAGAAGAAGAGACTCCTAAGAAAGATGATACATACATACTGAAAGCAGGGACATATACTATTGTATTAGAGGCAAGTGAACCAATAAAAACTGCTTCATTGTATTATCAGTTTAATGATGAGAGTGCTAAACATGTCATAAACTTAATATCCACCGAAGACAAGAAGAAATGGAAGGGATATTTAATAATAAGTAAAGGTACCCAAAACAAGGCTGGAAGCTTTTATTATAGTGTGAAGGATTATGATGATCTCTCTAGTAGTGGATCAGAAACAATGTTCCTAGTGGATACAATTCCTCCAGACATGGTTGATTCTTTTGGTTATAACTATGAGAATAATACGGTTGTGTTGAAATGGCATCATCCATATCAAGATGAAGTAGAGAAATATAGATTATACAAAAAAGATAAACCAGGCGTGGGGTATACAGATCTATTATCTGAGATAGAGAGTGATACATATGAAGATGTAAATATAGAGGAGGGAGAGACATATTATTATAGAGTCTCAGCGGTTGATGCAGCTGGAAATGAAGGCACTCTAAGCCAGGAATTGAAAGTGGTTATACCAGTAAAAGAAGAGGAGAAGCCCAGGCTAGACCCAGAAGTAGAGAAAAGGCTGAATGATACAAAGAGAGATATAAACCTCTTACTCCTAGATATAGAGAATACTATTACAGAGCTAGACTCTAAGGATGGAGAGGAAGCAGATATGATAAGTATACTAGGATTAACCGCCAGTCTTAGAGGTATAAAGAATAAGGTTAATTCATTGAAAAACCAATTGGGAGCAATTGATGCATCAATGGATAAGTCCGAGGCGATGAATAGGTTAAGCAATATAGAAAAGAGTATTGAGACATATAAGGCCGCTATACCCAAAACATTAGAAATCATATCAAAGAAGAGCTGGATTCAGGGAGGAGTAGAACAAGAACCACTCATAGTTGAGAAATATATGCTTGTAAAGAAGAAAACAAAGGAGGGGTATAATGATTACTTATCAAGAGTTAAACAGTTAGAAGATGAGGTGATTATAAATGGAGAGGCATGGAAAGTGAGAGTAATCTATCTCGATGGAAAAGAAAAAGAGTATATAGTGATAGAAAAAAATGTGGATTATCGGGAATTCACTGGTAAAGAAGACATAGTTGAGTATATACCCAAAACACTCTCAACTAGTAGTGATGGAATAATATTTAAGACAACTCCAAAGATAATAGAGAAGGATCCAATAGTATACTGGGACTATGGAAGTATTACTGGTAGAATCACATATTACTTAGAGGGAAGTGATCTTGGAGAAGTACTCAACACAAAGACTCTTGTAATGCCAGTAATAGAAGAGGATAACTCTATAACTGGTGCGGCTGTTACAGAGAACACTGGGATAATACGCACGATTTGGGATAATATAATAATGATTACTGGAATAATCGCAATACTCGGATTAGTGGCATATTATTATTTTTATATAAGACCATCAAGCCCACTTATAGATCAACAACAAGGAGAAATTACTACTATGATAGAACCTTCTAATAGTCAAGACTTATCCTTAAAGATAAAGACTTATAATAATCTCTTAAGGCATTATAATACAGTGAGAAAGACTAGTGATCCATTACTAAGAAATAATGCATTATTACTTGCAAACAGACTTAAAGCGTTATATACAGAAATCATGCTTGAATTAAAGCTTAGAGAAGCAGAGATGGCTGCGAGAAATAAAGATATAGCAACTCTTTCATATCTACTAGATGATATAGAAGAATTATATGATAGGGCTAAAAGTATTGGCGCTAGTCAAGAGTTAATATATAGGGCTAATAAAGAACTTCATACATTTAAAAGGTTTATAGTGGAGAATGATCCTTTTACCACTAGGATGGGGGGCTATAAAAATGGTGTCTAGGATTGGAAATGGCTTTGGAAGTAGGAATCCATTTATAAATAAAGCAAAAAATTTATATATATGTTATGCTACTGATATACAAAAAAGTATACTAATATGTAAAAGGGCACATAGGTTTGGCGCATGGGCATGATCAAATGAATCAACTCAATATGAGTAATCAGGAAATTGGAAAGACAAAAATAGTACTCACAGCTCTCATAATATCCCTCAGCTTCTTATTCTTATTCTTCTTCTTTAAAGGACTAGATGTAGAGGCTTATTCCCATGCGCCAAACTATGAAAACGTGACAGTGGACACACTTCTAAATGTTACGAACTCAGCCCCAGAGATATTGCTAATAGTAATTAATGATGGTAATGATATAGTCTTAAACGCTGGTAGGAACACAACAGTCATTGCGAATGTAACCATTCGAGACTGGGATAACAATTATTCAGCTGGATACAATGATAGCATATATGTAAATGGAACCTTTTATTACTACCTAAACCAAAGCACTGATCCAGATGATCCAAACGTGCATTATACAGATGCAGACTGTGAGTATGCAGGATATATAGATGACTATACTGGATATTACTACTGTAACTTTAGTGTTAGATACTTTGCCAATAATGGAACATGGTATGTAAATGTAACTGTTATTGATTCATACCCAACACATAAGGATAATGATTATAATACAACCACTATACTACCAATCTATGCATTAAATGTCTCAACAACAGTTATAGATTACGGTGATGTGGCTGTAGGAGAAACATCTAATCCACAAGAAGTGAATGTCACGAATATTGGAAACATGCCAATAAATATCACTGTAAGTGGATATGGACAAACATGGGGAGATGGACTAGCAATGGTTTGTGATGTTGGCTCATTACAGATAAGCGATGAAGAGTTCAGCCATAATACTACTGCATTCCAGCCATTAGTATCTGGTAGTTGGGCATTAGTACCAGACACAACTATTCCAAACAGACACAAGAAGGAGTGCTACAAATAAATGATACATATTGGAGAATCACTGTGCCAGTAGCAGAGAACCCACACGGAATATGTACTGGATACGTAGTGTTTAGCGCAATAGCACCTTAAGGAATAGTATAGTTACATGCATCTCTTTTATTCTCAATAATATTATTTATTCTCTTGGGGATACTATTCAAAGGCAACTTATCAATACAACCTAAATAAAGTTCATGATATATACTAGAGGTATCCTTATTGTTTTTTATCTCCTCTTCTAGAATTCTCACATTTTCTCCAAGTTCTCTTAGTTTTTTAGTTAGAGAATCTCCTTTATTCTCTTCCCATATTGCACTTTTAAGCTCAGCATCTTCTGTAAGCTTATACACATTTTCTAGTATTTCAATAGTTTTTTTAAGAGTTGATTTATGAAGCCCTAGTGTGAGTTTTTCCACTAGCTGCTCTTTGAATGCTTTTTCTTTGTCCATCTCTCTCAGTTTCTTTCCACAATTTTCTATCTCATTATTATACTGGTCAACTCTTTTTATGTATTTATCCACCAATCTTCCAAGGCCTTCCATTTTCTACTTGGTAGTAGTTATACTTATTTTTAAATTTTTCTCTTTGTTTAAGAAATATTAATAAACAAGGAAGAATGCCCAATCGTAATGGGGGTGCAAGAATTCATATTATCTAATCCAGGTATAAGTATAATTATTATAGCCTTTGTCGTAAGTCTAATAACAATCCTTGTAACAAAGTTTTTTACGAATCAAAAAGAGCTTAGGAGAATAAGAGAGGAGACAAAGAAACTACAAGT
This sequence comes from Candidatus Woesearchaeota archaeon, assembly GCA_021162185.1. Taxonomy (GTDB): domain Archaea; phylum Nanobdellota; class Nanobdellia; order Woesearchaeales; family JAGGZC01; genus JAGGZC01. The sequence continues at coordinate 4,690 of JAGGZC010000015.1, forward strand.
AGAGATGAAAAAAGAACTCAAGAGAAACCCTACAAAGGCACAAGCAATACAGAAACAAATCATGCAATTAAGCATGCAATCAATGCGGCACAGTTTTAGAGTAACACTCATTACTATTATCCCATTACTATTAATCTTTGGATGGATGCGCTCCAATCTAGCATATCACCCCTTACAACCAGATACACCAGTAGAAATACTGCTAGAATTAAGAGACATTGCATACACAAATATAAGTTTAACAGTAATAGATCAAAACTTTACAGAGAAGAAATATACACCATTTATAGAGGCTGACAGAAAACATGCAAAGTTTCTAGTCAAATTTCCCCATTATGGAGAATATGCTCTAAGAGTAGATATATTAGGAGTGATTGATAATTCTACAGAAGTATTAGATACTGCTACAAAAACAGTTATAGTTGATCAATATAAGTATTCTCAGCCCATATCTAGTTATAAAAATAAATATATAAAAAAGATAGAAGTTGTGCATGAATCCCTACACCCCTTAGGTGATTTTAATATCCTCGGATGGTATCCGGGATGGTTTGCAATATACTTCACTTCTTCCATAATATTCCTACTTGGTTTAAAGAAATTGCTCAAGGTTTACTAGGATTTTAGATTTTTGAGATAATTTAGCCCATCGTTTTGTCTGTCAATTTGAAATCATGAATAAAAACATTTATAAACCCTCTTCTTTTCCCCTCTTCAAGAAATTATTGGGCCCGAGTGAAGAGCGCTGAGGGCCAAGACGAAAAATGGCCGAACAAAAACAGTTGATAAGGATACTAAACACGGATATTGATGGTAATAAAAGGCTATTGTTTGCACTTAGAGCAATCAAGGGAGTTAGTTATATGATTGCAAACTATGTTTGCTATAAGGCAGGAATAGATAAGATGAAAAAGGCTGGAGAATTAACAGATGATGAGATAGAGAAGATAGAACACACATTATTAACAATACACGAGCATGCACCATCATGGTTATTAAATAGGAGAAAAGACTGGGAGACTGGTCAAGACTTACATCTGTACAAGACTGACCTAGACTTTAAGCTTGATGAAGACTTGAGAAGACTTAAGAGGATTAAGAGTTATAGAGGATTAAGGCATCAATGGGGCCTACCAGTAAGAGGTCAGAGAACTAAGTCTAACTTCAGAAAGAATAAAGGTAAGCCATTGGGAGTAAAGAGGAAGAAGTAAGATGGGAGATCCAAAAAGATTGAGGAGAAAGTATGAGACACCTATTCATCCATGGCAAAAGACAAGAATAGAGCTAGAAAAACAGTTACAGAAAGAGTATGGATTAAAGAATAAGAAGGAGATATGGAAAGCAGAGTCAAGGTTAAAGAAGTTCAAGGATATCTTGAAGAGATTAATACCTCTAAATGATGAACAAGCAAACAAGGAAAGAGAGCAGACAATGCAAAAGATTAGAAGTCTAGGCTTGATAGGAGAGAATGCTACTATTGACGATGTTCTAGGATTAGAAGTTAGGAGCATTCTTGATAGAAGATTACAAACCATTGTATATAAGAAAGGCTTAGCTAGGAGTATTAAACAAGCAAGACAATTCATTACTCATGGGCATATAATGGTGAATGGAAAAGTCATAACATCTCCAGGGTATTTAGTAAAGATTGATGAAGAACAATTCATAGAGTTTAAGCCAACATCTCCACTCGCAAGAATTGATCATCCTGAGAGAATAAGGAAAGAGGTAGTCCAAGATGAACAAGGAGCAGCATAAAAAACAAGAGAGATGGGGAATAGCACATATCTACTCTAGCTATAATAATACAATCATACATATAACAGATATTAGTGGACAAGAAACATTAGGCATTAGTAGTGGTGGACAAATGGTTAAGGCTGATAGACTTGAGAGCAGTCCAACAGCAGCAATGCTAGCAGCAAAAAAAGCAGCAGAAATGGCGAAAGAAAAAGGAATAACCGCTATACATATAAGGATTAGGGCTCCAGGAGGGCATAATGGTCCAATGAATCCAGGGCCAGGAGCACAGCCAGCAATAAGAGCTCTTGCAAGGAGTGGATTAAGAATTGGATTTATAGAGGATGTGACACCAATCCCTCATGGTGGATGTAGAAAGAAGGGTGGAAGAAGAGGTAGAAGAGTATGAAAATAGAGAAAAAATATGCAAAAAAGGATAAATGGATATTACGCTTTACAGGTATAAGCCCCGCAATAATCAATGGTTTGAGAAGAGCAATAATAGCAGAAACGCCTACAATGGCTATAGATGAAGTGGAAATCATCAAGAACTCGTCAGCAATGTATGATGAAATACTTGCCCACAGATTAGGATTAATAGTATTGAGAACAGATCTAGATAGCTATGTTGAACCAGAGAAATGTACATGTGGAGGAGTTGGATGTGCGAAGTGCACAGTAGAACTAACACTAAAAGCAGTTGGACCAGGATATGTTTATGCTTCACAACTCCAAAGCAAGGATCCGAAGATCAAGCCAGTATATGGTGATACACCAATAGTATACCTAGAAGAAGGACAAGAGATAGAACTCATAGCATATGCAAGGCTTGGGAGAGGCAAACAGCATGCAAAGTGGAGCCCTGGGCATGTGTGGTATAAACTCTTAGGAGCAGGAGAAGACCTAGAATCAATAAGAAAGGCTGAGCAAAAGGGAGAATATGAAGTATATCTTGAGTCATGGGGGCAGCTCAAACCAAAAGAGATATTGGAACAAGCGGTTATACAATTATTGGATGGGTTAAAAGAGTTTAAATCCATGCTTAAAACAGCTTAGTTCCACTTAGGCGCTCATATGCGGGAGTGCCGGAGTGGACAAACGGGCACGGTTGAGGGCCGTGTGGCTTAGTGCCTGCGCGGGTTCGAATCCCGTCTCCCGCACATAGTATAAACATTAAAATGAGGAAGCACAAGCAACTAGAGGAACTGGTAAGGAAGCTGAAAAAGGCAGCAATAGAGAATAATGCTCCAGTATGGAGAAAAATAGCTAGGGAATTAGAAAAACCTACGAGGCTTAGAAGAGAGGTAAATATATTCAAGATTGATAGATATGGAAGAGAAGGAGAGATAATAGTTGTGCCTGGAAAAGTACTTGGCGTAGGAGAGCTCTCAAAGAAGTTAACGGTAGCTGCATATAGATTTTCAGAGAAAGCAAGAAAGAAGATATTAAGTAATGGGAAAATAGTAGAGATAGAAGAACTATTAAAGAAGAATCCAAAAGGAACAAATATAAGAATAATCGCGTGAAAAAATGATAATAGATGCAAAAAATGCAATAGCAGGAAGACTTGGAACAATTGCTGCAAAGAAAGCATTACTAGGAGAAGAAGTGATAATAGTTAACGCAGAAAAAGCAGTAATAACTGGTAAGCCAGAGATAATAATAGAGAAGTATTATAATCTCACACAGAAAGGAAACCCATTCAAAGGCCCATTCGTATCAAGGAGTCCTGATAGATTACTTAGAAGGATTATCAGGGGAATGCTCCCAATAAAAAAGCCAAGAGGAAAAGAGGCTTATAAGAGGATTAAATGTTATATAGGCATACCAGAAGAATTCAAAGATAAAGAAATAAAAACATTTAAAGAGATACAATTATCAGAGGATAGCTTCATAGAGCATGTAACACTATTAGACATAGCTAAAAACATTGGATGGAAGCCAAGGGTGAGTATAGAATGAAGCAAAAAGTAATACACACATCTGGAATAAGGAAAACAGCTATTGCTAGAGCCACCCTTAGACCAGGAAAAGGAGTGATAAGAATAAATGGATTATTACTAGACCACTACTCAACAGAGCTTAGAAGGTTAAAGATCAAGGAGGCATTACTACTAGCAGGAGATGTTGTAAAAAAAGTAGATATAAAAGTAAATGTAAAGGGAGGCGGCCCCAACGCACAGGCAGAAGCAATAAGACTAGCAATTGCTAGAGCATTAGCAGAATATGATTCAAAGCTAAAAGATATATACCTTGAGTATGACAGACAACTACTAGTAGCAGATACGCGTAGAAAAGAACAGAGAAAACCATTACATCATGGAAAAGCAAGGGCAAAGAAACAAACAAGTTATAGGTGATTGGAATGATTATACCAATAAGATGCTTTAGTTGTGGAAAACCCATAGGCCATCTATGGGAAGAATATAAAAGGAGGGTAGGAGAAGGAGAAGACCCAAAAGAAGTATTAGACAGCCTGGGATTAGAGAGATATTGCTGTAGAGCAATGTTCCTCGGGCATATAGATATATTCCCTACAATAGCAAAATTTAAAAAACCTTAACTTATTTTTTATTCTAGGTGGGGGCATGAAGATAGTATTCTCTGAGCTAGAGGAATGGGAGAAATCCATAGTGAAAGATAGACTCTTAGGAAATGAATTAGTATTCATTGATAAGCCCTTAAGAGAAGAAGATATAGAGCAATACATGGATGCAGATATAATCTCTATATTTGTAGACTCAAAGATTAATAGAAGTATGATTTCTAGAATGCCCAATCTTAAATTTATAGCTACTAGATCAACTGGGTATGATCATATAGATCTAGAGGCATGTAAAGAGTATGGGATAGTTGTTTCTAATGTTCCAAGGTATGGGGAAAATACTGTTGCTGAACATGCCTTTGCATTGTTATTAGCAATAGCGAAGAATCTATTGCAGAGTATTAGAAAGGTTGAACACGGAGAATTTAATCCTAAAGGATTAAGAGGGATAGATCTCAAGGGTAAAACACTCGGAGTGATAGGAACTGGTAATATTGGGAAAAATATGATAAGAATAGCGAAAGGATTTGGAATGAATGTGATTGCATATGATATCCATCCAGACCTAGAAGCAGCTAGTACAATGGGTTATAAATATGTGGAATTTGAGGAGTTATTGAGAAATAGTGATATTATAAGTATTCACGTCCCATTGTTAGAGTCAACAAGGCATATGATAAACAAACAGAACCTGAATTTATTGAAGAGAGGTGTTATAATAATAAATACTGCTAGGGGAGGAGTGATTGATACAGAGGCTTTGCTAATAGGATTAGATAAGGGGATAATATCCGCAGCTGGGCTTGATGTATTAGAAGGAGAGCAAGAGATCAAGGAGGAGCCTCAACTATTGAAAGAGGGGTTTAGAAAAAAGATTGATTATAAGCTCTTAGCAATGGATTATATGCTTATCCATCATCCAAGGGTTATAGTAACACCCCATAATGCTTTTAACACTGCTGAAGCATTGCAAAGAATATTGTTTACAACTATTGATAATATTAAATCCTTCATTGAGGGCAGACCAATCAATAGGGTTATATAGATATCCTAATTTCTTTCTATATTGAAA
>JAGGZC010000013.1 GCA_021162185.1 Candidatus Woesearchaeota archaeon
ATATATATGGCTTTAATATAATCCAGCTAAGATACAAGAATAATACTAATAATACTATAAAAGAATACTGTGTAATCTTAAGCTTGCCCCCATTCATATTAATAAGAATAAATCTCTTAATTATAAATTTTTTCACTCATCCTTTGCATATAGTTCTTCATATTTTTCAATCTCTTCTTGTATATTTCTCGCTCTCTTCTTGTACTTAATAGTTGTATAGATCCTTCGAGCAGCATCATATAGCAAGCTTCCACCAATGAATGTTGGGACAACACTAATAGCAGCAATTATATATGGCATCCAACGTGTCTCTAGGAGAGTGCCCTTTCTAAACATGTCTATAGACTTATATATACCAATAATTCCTAGAGCAGTGGAGGGTAATCCAAATCTAAGTTCATCTATTATTGTTTTAATCCTGTCATCTATGCTCATCTTATGCTAGTCTCCTGATACCTAGGAATACTTTTAATTCTTTTTTTAGCTCTTTGTGATCATTCAATATTGTAGAGATATATGCATCATTATACTTCTTTGCAATGAATCTATCCATAAACCATCTATATACATATAGGAAGGGAACCTTGTTCCATTTTCCCTCATAATCTGTTTCAAGATAGATAATCTCGAATATTACTCTTAGGTTTCCATACTGCATCTTTTTCTTTTCTTTTCCTATTAGTATGTCTTCTTCTTTTTCAATAGTTGCAACTATTCGAATAATCATCACTCCTTGTGCATAATTACTAAACTTTTTCACCATTTTAATAGTTGTATCCAATATTCTTTCTTTTCCATTATCAGTGTCTACTTCTTTTTCTATCCATTTATCATAGTCCCTATCCTTAAAGAAGGAATCTATAAAATAATACACTTCTTGTATGTCGAAGTATCCATTATATTCCAATTGATCCCCAGCGAGCAGGTTGTATACTTCTCCCATTTGTCACACCTTAATATGCTGTTTTGGTTAGTTTTATATTTAACTTTTTCTTTAATTCATTCAATATTCCTAGGCATTCATACCAGTAAGAATCGGCTCTGAAAAGAATACTCTTCTTCATGTATAACCAATACACTCTTCCTAGGAAGTCTTTCATCTTGTTTTTTGGGTCATACTTTTTATCATAGTCTAACTCCATTTCTCCACTAATCTTTATCTCTATCTGTGAATCAACTGTTTTATACATATTTTCTGATTCCATTTCCAATACTTTCCCACTCTCAACCCTGATCTCGATCGTGATTTTATATTTTATGAATTCTAGTTCTTTTCTTTCTCCCTCTATCTTTACCTCCATTTCTCCTAGTTTTCCACTACTCCCCTTTATTTTGTATTTACTCATTGAGACCTCGAATCCTCTCTTCACGAGTAATGCTCTAATATATTCTAATAATTCTTGGATAGGTATTTTTCCTCTAAACATTAATTGTGGTTGTTTTGGTTGGAACACGTCTATCTTTTCAGGAAATCTTGGGAGTATAGCCATGTATACATTCTTTACAAGAAGTATTTATATATTTTATCATATAATTATGAATTAAAATCTTTTATGGCTAAAATTAAAGAACTTGTCTAGACTAACATCTGCGGGAGCAACACCATTCCTGTCTATTGGGTGAGTAATCTTTTTGGGGGCGGGCCTGATATATGGATTATTCATAATTCTCTCTTCTTGTCTTGGACTGTTTTTTAGTTCTTTTACTTGCTCTTCTAGTTGTTGTATTCTTTTCTGTAATACATCTATTACTTCTAAGAGGTTTTTCTCAGAATTATTTAGTCTTAATTCTATCTTCCTAATATGCATTAATACTTGGTTGCTTGCATCCTTGATTTGTTTGATCTCTCTAATATCTATACCATATTTCTCTAATTCTTTTACTTCTTGTTCAGGGGTTTTCTTATGGATATTCTCTATTGCCTCTTTATCAATACCCATATATTTTAATTGAGGAGGAAGCATGAGTATAGAAATGAGTATACTAATATATAAATATTTCTATTGTGAGGCATATAATTTTCCATTCTTTAAACCTGTTTAACAAGAAAGCGCCGGGGGTGGGATTCGAACCCACGCTCCCCAGAGGGGACCAGCTCTCCAGGCTGGCGCACTACCAGGCTATGCGACCCCGGCACATTGAGAAGGATACATGTATGATTAAAAAACTTTTCTAAAAGTCTTTGATGGATGTGCTTTAATTATTGACAGAAATTTTTATTTGGTTTGAGAAACCTTTTTAAATATCTTCTAGTTCCTCTTTCTTATAGCGGGGTAGGGCAGCCAGGAGTGCCCGCCGGGCTCATAACCCGGAGGTCGGAGGTTCAAATCCTCTCCCCGCTATTCATGTTTTCTCTGTAATACCAACACATCTCTCTGATCTTGCACTCATTGCATTTAGGCTTGGCTTTACAGATTGTTTGTCCATAAGCAACGAATGCTTTGTTGATCTTATTCCAATACCTTTTAGGAATAATTCCTTGTAGCTCTTTCTCTGTTTCCTCTGGTTTATTTGTTCTTACTAATCCAATCCTGTTAGAGATTCTATGTACATGTATATCTACTCCTATTGCTTGCTTTTTGTGAAAGCTTGCGAGAAAAACGTTAGCTGTTTTTCTCCCTATTCCCGGGAGTTTTACTAATTCCTTGAATTCTCGAGGAATTTTTCCATTATATCTCTCTACTAGTATTTCTGCAAGTTTTTTTAGCTTTCTCGCTTTTTCTCTGTAGAATGCTACTCCTCTTAGTAGTTCTTCTAGTTCTTTTTGATTAATCTCTATGAGCCCTCTCGGGTCTTTTATCCTTTTGAATAACTTCTCAGTTGTCTCCATTGTTTTTTCATCCCTAGTCCTAGAGCTTAGAATAATCTTGACTAGTGCTTCAAATTCATTGTTAAAACTTTCAAATCTAAACACTGGCGCGTTCCTCTTTTTTGCCTCTCTGAGAAAGATCCTTATGATTTTGTCAATATTTCTAACAGCCTCCTGGTTTATGGGGCTCATGAGCTATAGAAAAACCATAATATTTATAAATACTTTTCCTTGCCCATTCATTGCCCGTTGGCACTACCTCGGGTAGGAGGGCTACAATGAAAAAAGAGGAAGTATTAAAAGCAATAAAGGAAGCAAGAAAACAAAACAAGAAGAGGAATTTCACTCAGACAGCAGAGCTAATTGTAGCATTAAAAGATCTGGATTTAAAGAAACCTGAAAACCAGGTAGAGCTATATGTCACTCTTCCAGAAGGATTGGGAAAAGAGATAAAGATTGCTGGAATAGTCTCTCCAGACATGCTGGAGGAAGCAAAGAAATATTTCGACCTAGTATTAGTAGAGGAAGACCTAGAGAAATATAGAAAAAACAAGCGTCTAGGAAAAAAGCTTGCGAGGAGTTATGATTACTTTGTAGCATCAGCACCATTAATGCCAAAAATCGCTGCAGCTATTGGTAGATATCTAGGCCCCTTGGGAAGGCTTCCATCACCAAGAGCTGGAACAATTATTGCTTCAAAACAACAAATACCCATACTGGCAGATAAGCTTAGAAAGACTGTTAGAATAATAGTAAAGAAACAGCCACAAGCACAAGTAAGAGTGGGAGTAGAATCAATGAGTGATGAAGCATTAGCAAGGAATATTGAAACAGTTTATAATCAATTAATACATCATTTGCCTAGAGAAGAACAAAACGTGAAGCATGTGTACTTCAAATTCACCATGAGTAAACCTGTTAGAGTGGTATGAAAATGCCAAGCCAGAGAGTATTAGAGGAAAAGAGAAGGATCATTGAAAAAATAAAAAACCTTGCAAGAAACTATAAAGCAGTAGGAATAGTTGATTTTAGAAACCTCCCAGCAAGACAGCTACAAGACCTTAGAGCAAGGCTTAGGGGAACAGCAGAGATCTTTATGACCAAGAAGAGACTTATAAGGATTGCACTAGAAGAATTGGAAAAAGAAGGAACAACTAGTATAAAACAATTAGAAGAACACCTTGAGGGACAGCCAGCATTAATATTCACTAGTCAGAATCCATTCAAGTTGTTTAAATTCCTAAAAGAAAACCAATCAAAAGCTCCAATCAAGGCTGGGCAAGAAGCACCAGAAGACATAGTTGTTAAAGCTGGAAAGACAAACTTTACACCAGGCCCAATTATTGGGGAACTAGGAGCATTCAAAATAAAGACAGGAGTAGAGGAAGGAAAAGTAGTGATAAAAGAAGATGTAACTGTAGCTAAAAAAGGAGAAATAGTAAATGAGAAACTTGCATCAATACTACAAAGATTAGGAATAGAACCAATGAGGATTGGATTAAAGCTCAACGCGATATGGGAAGAAGGAGTTATCTATACACCAGAAGTATTAGATGTCTCAACTGAAAAGATCCTTGAACAAATAACAATGATTGCTAGGAATGCACATATATTAGCAATAGAGACAGGATATGTTTCAAAGGACACTATTAATGAACTAATCGCAAAGGCTTATAGAGAAGCTAGAATGATTGGAATAGAGAAAGGAATACTAGCAAAAGAGTTAGTAGAGGATATAATTTCAAGGGCTGAGGCACAAGCCCAGCTATTAAAACAAAAGATAAATTAAGGGAGGGATAAAAATGGAGTATATCTATGCAGCAATGTTGTTGCACAAGGCAGGAAAAGAGATAAATGAAGAGAACATAAAAAAGGTATTAGAAGCAGCAGGAGTAACAGTTGATGAAGCAAGAATCAAGGGAGTGGTAGCAGCACTAGAAGGAGTAAACATTGATGAAGTAATAAAGAATGCTTCAACAGCAGTAGTAGCAACACCAGCAGCAGCACAGCCAGCTGGAGGAGAAGAAAAGAAAGAGGAGAAGAAAGAAGAAAAGAAAGAGGAGAAGAAAGAAGAAGAAGTAGCAGCAGGACTTGGAGCACTATTTGGCTAAGCTCCAATATTATTTTTTTATATTCATGAAAAAACAGGAAGGAAGCATGTCAATGAACAAGGAGATTAGTATAAAGGAGTTAAGAGCAAGACTAGACCAACTTGTAGATGAAAAGAGAAAAACCGAGGAAGAATTAAGAGAAATAGAAAAGACACTAGAGGAATATAGGAAAGAGATAGAGAAGAATAGAGAGGAGAGGGATAATTATAATAAAGAAGTGAAAAAGCTCAAAGAAGAGAGAGAAGAGTTAAGAAAAAAAGAAAAGGAGTTGTTACAAGAATTAGAAAAACTAAAACAAGAACAAAAGAAAAAACTAGAAAAAGAGGGCATAACCCTTTCTCCAGAACAAATAGAGAGAAAGATACAATCATTAGAGACAATGATAGAGACAAATCCAATGCCCTATGAAAAAGAGAGAAAGATAATGAAGAAAATAAAAACCCTGAGAATGCAGCTACAAAGAGCAATACTCGCACTGGGAAAAAGAGAGGAAATCGAGAAAAAATATGAGAAATTAAGAGAATATAGAAAGAAGATATCAGAAATAACGAGGCAAATAAAGGAGAAAGCAAGACTATCACAAGAAAGGCATGAAAAGATAATAGAGCTAAGAAACCAGATCAGAGAATTAAGAGACAAGACAGTTATAGTTAATGCAAAGATTCTTGGATTGAGCAAGAATATTGGAGAGATAAACAAGAAATTAGAAAAGAATCTAGAGAAAAGAATAAAGAAGACAAAGACAAAGAGAAAACCAGCAGAGAAAAAGATTGGAAAAGAAGAAGTAGACAAAATCCTTGAAAAAGTAAGGAATGGTGGAAAACTAACAACAGAGGACTTGTTAATACTACAAGCAGCAAATATTGATATAACCCAGGTTCTAAAAAAATAAAATGCTATATCTTATAGGCACAGGGCTGAGCTTGAGAGACATTCCCTTTAGAGCAATAGAAGTTTCTAAGAAGGCTGATAGGAGAATACTTGAATCCTATACATCTCTAGCTGACGAGCTGGGATTCTTAGAATCATTAATAGGCAAAGTAGAGATAGCTACAAGGAGGGAAATAGAAGAAGAAATGGATGAAATAATAAGACAGGCAGCTAGTAGTGATATAGCAATCCTAGTGATTGGTGACCCATTAGCAGCAACTACTCATTACACTATTATCCATGAGGCGAGAAAACAAGGAATAAGAGTAGAGATCATTCACGCTGGATCAGTGTTTACAGCCATAGCTAACACTGGATTAATGCTATACAAGTTTGGAAGAACAATCTCTATTCCATTCAAAGACAAGACAGAGCTACCAATAAGTGTATATGAATACATAGCTATAAACAAGAATGCAGGACTACACAGCTTGCTACTCCTAGATCTAGACCCCTTGAATAATAGATACATGGACCCATATGAAGCAATCTCTATTCTACTAGAACTAGAGCAGCATGAAAAGAAAGGGGTCATAAAACAGGGAGATGAAATAGTGATATGTTCAAGGCTAGGGTTGAGAGAGGAAAAAATAATCTATATCTCGATCAGGCATTTATTAGAGAAGAAACCAGTCATAGGAAAGCCACCATATTGTATAGTTCTCCCAGGAAAGATAAGCGAGATAGAGAAAGAATTCTTAGAGTATTATAGATTTAAACCAAAAAATTAATTAATAACCACACATCATTTATACCTGGGAGATGGGGACAAGGAGAGGAATAGGACTAGTATTATTTGTATCTCTTTTCCTATTAATAATCCAACCCGTGAGTTCTGATCTAAACTGCACGATCACTACTAGTTGCAATGCTATTGATCTATTACACTTATCAGACCTAACCAATGCACATGCAGAGCTATCAACACAGACTAATTATAACTATAAGATTTGTTGTAATTCCTCAACCACTATTTCTAGTAGTTGTACTGGTAGCTATGTGGTTTTCTTAAAACTTTCAAACACTACTAATGCACACGTGGAAGATCCATCACAGAACAATTATGCGTATAGTGCATGTATTGCTTCTTCTTCTTGGAAGAATTGTATGATCACTCCGACTTGTCCAAGCGGATATGAATGCTTAGCCTCGATTTCAAATACTAGTAATGCGCACATAGCTAATTGTACTAGTTATAGCTATAAGGTTTGTTGTTATGTTAATACTCCTCCTACTCATACACAACCATTACTCGTATCAGATGATCCAGAGAATAGGACTATTGCTAATCTTACTTGTTATAACCAATCTACAAGTGATGTAGATGGGGATAGTATTTCAAATATATTCATCTGGTATAGGGATGGAAAATCAATAGAGACATTAGTAATGCCTTTTGATCCTAATATCTCTACTACTAGTTCTAATGCAGTACCAGATTATAGTGGGTATAATAACAATGGAACTCTAGGGAATGGTAATAGTAATGCTGCTCCTATATGGACAACTAATGGAAAGATTGGTGGTGCATATAAATTTGATGGTATTAATGATGAGATCACTATAAGTGATTCTAATTCACTCCATTTCTCCAATGAAATAACAATTACTGCCTGGATATATCCATATAATTTTCGAACCTCTAGTAATGGCTATTGGAATCTTATTATTAGTAAAGATGCTGGTGCTTCTTGGAGCTGGCTTTTCCTCGTAGGAGACCATAATACTACTCATGGAAAGATTTCATTTCAATATAATTGTGATGGAGGAGCATTTGGTCCGGATACAGGGGAAGTGAATAAATATGTTGAGGCAAATAAATGGACATTTGTAGCAGTAACATATAATTCCTCTATTGTAAGATTTTATATCAATGGATCAGAGGTACATAATTATTCTGGAAATTTTGGTTCGATAAAGAACTATGCAATCCCAGTTGAGATAGGAGCAGATATGGATTATGCATCAAACAACTATTTTTCTTTTAATGGTACAATTGATCATATCCTACTTTTCAATAAGTCTCTCTCCCCAGACCAGATACTCCAATTATATAATGAACAGAAAGAAGGGCTATCAAATTATGCGAAACTGATGAATACAGAAACTATTAGTGGGGAAACATGGAAATGTAGTGTTATACCAATAGATCAATATGATGCAGGAGAAGCCTTGTTTAGTAATGAAATCACAATCCAGAACAC
>JAGGZC010000001.1 GCA_021162185.1 Candidatus Woesearchaeota archaeon
AGACGGATCATATTTTATATGGATGAAAAGACTCTAAGAATTCTCAGGAGGAATGCAAGAATAGACCTTAATAATAAATACATAGAAAGACTTGAAAAAAAGGGCATTATTAAGAGATATAGCTCTATTATTGATCCACATAAATTAGGATTAATATCAGTATTACTTTATATCTCTTCTCCTAGTGGGGAGAAAGGATTCACTGCCACAGAACAAGCAATGGAAGTCTTGTCAAGGCATCCATTAATCAACACTCTTTTTAGGTGTTCCAATGGATCAATAATAGCAGAGATATTCTTATCCAAGTTGAAGGATCTAGAAGTATTGATACAGGTTTTAAGACTTCTCGGCCTAAGAATTTTTTATTATCCAATTACTAATCATTTGAAAAGAGAAGCTTTTATGGATCTATCTAAGCCTGATCGCATCTAGATTGCGAGGAGTAATTGTTTCTATTCTCATCATTTTATGTAAACTACTAGCTAGATCTATGCATCTAGAGTTTTCTCCATGTACAACTATTACTTTTCTTGGTCTTGGAGAGCATTTCTTTACATAGTTTATTAATTCTTTTCTATCTGCATGTCCACTTATTTCCAGCTTGTTTATCTCCATATTAATTTTTATTATATGTGTTTCTTGCCCTTCTCTGAATGCTATCTCTTTTTCTCCTTCTTGTATCCTTCTACCAAGAGTGCCTTCTGCTTGATAAGATGTGAATAATAAACCATTCTTCTTATTCTCTGCTAGTTGTTTTAGATACCACACACTTGGCCCTCCGTTAAGCATTCCACTAGTTGCTAATATTACTGCTGGCCCTTCTTCTTCTATGAGTTTTTCTCTTTCTTCTTGACTCCCAATCCTCTTTATATATGGCTCTATGAATGGGTTATTATCCTTTGCAAAGATCTCTCTCCTAATCCTACTATTAAGATATTCTGGATAAGCAGTATGTATAGCTGTGATATCCCAGACCATTCCATCTATATATACTGGTATTGGATCTATTTGCCCCTCGCTTATGAGTCTATGTATGAGTATTAATACTTCTTGCCCTCTCCCGCTTCCAAGCACTGGGACTAAGAGTTTGCCCCCTCTTCCAAGCGTGTTTTTAATGATCTCTGCCACGTATCCATCTAGTTCTTTTTGTGGGGGCATTATGTTATCTTTTCCCCCATATGTAGATTCTATTACTAATGTCTCTGCTCTTGGGAATTGATTGTTTGCAGGGCTTAATAGATTAGTCCTAGAATATTTTATATCCCCAGTGTATACAAGGTTGTGTAAACCATTACCTATATGTACATGTACCACAGCGCTTCCAAGTATGTGTCCAGCATTATAGAGAGTGATCCTTATGTCTGGTGTTATATCTGTTACTTCTTCATAGTTTAGGGTTACTGTGTGTTTAACCATCTCTTTTATCTCTTCACTAGTATATATTGGGTCTTTTCCTTCATTTCTCTGTATTCTTACAAGGTCTAGTTGTAATAGTGCTGATATATCCCTCGTTGGAGCAGTGGTATATACTGGTCCCTTGTAGCCATACTTGTATAGGTATGGAATGAACCCACTATGATCTAGGTGTGCATGGCTCAATATTACCGCGTCTAGGTCCTTTATATTGAATTCTGGTGCATCTAGATGGGGGTATGCATCCTTTTCAGATGCAACATTTATACCACAATCAAGGAGTATTCTTGATTCCTGTGTTTGTAGGTATAACGCACTTCTCCCCACTTCTCTTGCCCCTCCTAGGAAGCTTAGTCTTATCCATTCATCTGCTTTTTCTCCATGCTTCCATCCAGAATAAATCCTCTCTCCCACCTGGTTGAGGAACTTTTTTCTATAATTGGAATATATGTATAATACTGATCTAATATCCTCTATGAGCTGTGATTTTATTGGAGGAGTCCTCATAACTATTGGCACCCATAGAGTTTCACGCTTTATCTTTTGCAGTGTTTCTCCTTGTTTTCCTATTACTAGTCCTGGCTTCTCTGCTTCTATTATCACTCTACTCCTCTCAGTGTCAAATACTATATTTGTAATACCAGCTTCTTCTGGTACTATTTCCCTAATCTTTTTCTCTGCTTCTTCTTGATCCTTAACAAGATCTGGGAGTAGTCTTACCTCTACTCTTTTCTTTATATTATCAACTATCTCTCTTATTGTTCCATTTGAATTCAAGAAGAACTCCTTGCTATTTGTATATATAACTATCTTTGCTGCTTCAAAGAGTATTTCCCCTACTACGTCCTTTGGTAAATATTTTTTTACTTCTTCTCTTATATCCAAAACTCTCACTCCTCCTATAGAAGAAAAATTTATAGCTTTGGCTCTATTTCCTTCTTTTCAAGCCTTTTTATTCCTTCCTTTGTTATGGCTACTATATCTATTCCTCCACCACTACCAGTATCTCTTTTTAGTGAGGCATTTATAGCTCTCTTTACAAGCTCTTTTGCTTCTTCTAGTGTTAAATCCTCCTTATAGTCTGTTTCTAGTAGCCCATATACTATTTCTGTTCCAGATCCACTTGCAACAAAGTCATCTACCTTTGTGAGAGATCCATCTGGAAAGATTTCATATAAATATGGCTCATTGTTATATCCTCCTAGCAAGAAATGTGTTACGCCCATTAATGGTGAAAACTTTCTGATATTGGAGTATACAGCTATTGATAATAGGTGTGCAACCTCTTTGGGTGTTAGTTTTCTCTTTAAGCGTTGTTCTCTTAGCCTTATCTCACTCTTAATATATCTTACTAAGAGTTGTAGATCTGATACTAGTCCAGCAGTGGTTACTGCCATCTTTTCATCTATTGGTAGCACTTTTTCTATGTGCTTGTTTACTATTAGGTGTCCAGCTGTTGCTCTCTTATCTGCTGCTAGGAGTACTCCGTCTTTAAAGACTATTCCAACAGTTGTTGTACCAGTATGTAAAGTTTTATCCATTAAAAACACCCCTCTACTTCTTCTCTATAGAAGAATCTTTTAATTGTTTGATGAGCTTATTTATAAATGTTTCGCTTTAGTGGAAAATATAGTGTCTTACCTTTAATGCACACCAGCCAATATCAGGATTATTAGTTTTTATAAATCCAAATTGCTCGATTCTAGGATCCTCGTTGGATAATCTCACTATTAATGCTGGGATAACCACTGCTGGTAGTGTTATTTCTCCTTCATCTGATTTACAAGCAGTTGAAAAGTTTTTAAACCATGCTTCCTGGACTGGTATATTATTATTGACTAATTCTTCGAGGATAGCTTCTACATCTATATTTTTATTCATATAATCTTCATAATTGTTTGAAAAATTATATTGATAATAGATTCCTGGTTTAAAGTATTCTTCTCTTTCTTTTCCTACAATTCTGATTATTTCAATAGTATAGTGCCTACCCCCTATTTTCTTGTATTCTGGTTGAAAGTAGGAATATATGAGGATTAGGGCAATAATAATTAATATTAGTCCGAGGAGTATTGATAATGTTTTTTTATTTCTCATTGACACTAGAAATATTTATTTATTTTTTAATGTTTTTCATTTATTTTCGCTAAAGTAAAAAACATAACAAAAAGATTTATAAATAGAGCCAAATAAACTGTTACTAAAAAGTAATAAAAAGAGGTGATAAAATGTTTGATCCTGAGGATGCCTACAAGATTTCTGATCAGTATACCCAAGATTTGGGGGTGGTTACTCGAGATCCAAGTATCTGCATTTTCCAAACACCTGATGGCACTCCTTGCTATGTTCCCAAATCTGCTTTCTATAATCTGATCCCTAATAGCGAGAAGTACCTGGAAGAGCGTTATTTTTTGATAAAGGAATAGTACAGTCTCTATTTCTTTATTTTTGTGAACACAACTCCTTTCACTCTATGACTTGGAGTATTCTCATTAGCATTAGCAGGGTCTATTCTTCTTAGATAAATTATCACTCCTATCTCTTGTTTTCTACCAGGATTAAGTTTTAATGTCTCACTACCTGTCCATTCATCTGAATCTAGGAGGAATCCTTCATCTATATCTACATATCCATTTATCCAGATACAAGTAGAGCCAAGAGGTGTAAGACTACCAATCAAACTACAGTCAGACATGTCTTTTGCCTTTCTGCATTCATCTATATACTCTTCTCCTTCAACACTTAGACATTCTGCAAGAGTATCTGTTTTAGGCGTATAGCTATTAATAACTTGTCCATCTTGGATTAATGAATAATTAATGATTTGTATTGGGAATCCATAATTATTTCTTAGATAGAGGCTTATGCTATCACTCTTTACCTCATAATCTATGCATTCTAATTGAGGACCAAAACTACAAT
>JAGGZC010000010.1 GCA_021162185.1 Candidatus Woesearchaeota archaeon
AACATATATGATACAGTTACAATGGTAGCTCGAGACGCGTTAATCCTAGAAGGAGTAAAAGAACCAGTCTCAGATAAAGACCTAGAAAGGCTTTTCAAAGAAAAAATAGTGAACAAGAACTATTTACCAGAGAGGTATCATAGAATATTAAAACAAGTAATAAAAGCAGTAAGAGACTATGAACAAGGAAGACTTACAAAGGTGGAAATAGAACAAGTAATAAAGAATAGTAGAGAATTCATAAGCCATGTAGTTGAGCATATAGAAAGAAAAAAAGCAAAAGACATTGAGAACGCAAAGATCATAGTAAAGCATGGGGATAGGATTGGGGAAGTAATATTCACAGATGAGCATGTATTCTTTATACATGATGTAAACCAGGAGGACAAAGAGATAAGCAAAGCTAGAATAGTGAAAGGAGAGATAGGGAAAATAGAAGAAGCAGGTATTGAGGAGCTAGAAAAAGCAATAGCTAACATAAAACCTACTAATAGAAAAATATTAAACAAGAAGATCCTTGAAAGATTAAGAGAGATATTTGGAGAAGACATGGAAATAATTGTCAGATAGAAAGAGCTATCCAAAATAGTCTAGCCTCTTCTTTTCCTTTTCTTCTTGCGCCCTGGATGCTTTGTCTATAAATTCTCTTAAGGATTTCTCAAAGATCTCTGCCTGTTTTAATAGTGGCTTATAATCGATCTTTAACCCTAAGTATTTATCTATCGCCTTGATTGCCTCTGCCGCAGCTCTACTATCAGGGATACCGATATTTGTCTCTGCAAAGAAACCAATTATGGGCGTATTGTGAGATAGAAGCATCAGTGCAGCCGTAGGGCCAACAATCATTGCTTCTTGCATTATATTCATACCTTTTTTTCTTAGTTGTTCTAATTCATCTTTACTATTGGTATATACATATACTCTTCCCTGAGGATTAGGACTATTAACTCCTTCAATACTTATAATTCTCTTAGCGTTTAGCTCTGATGCAAGTTTTATCATAGAGTTTGCATATGGCCATTCTACTTCTTTAGAAGCAACAATTATGTTTGCTACAAGTAGGTTTAGATCTTTAGAATAGTATAAGCCAAAAGGACTCATCAATCTAGACTTGTGTATAGTAGCAACTGCTGGTACTTTGTCAGTATAAAAGCTACCAATTGGTTCCATGTCTAAATGATCAATGAGATAAGTAGTGGCTATAGATCCTACTAACCCATAGCCAGGAAAGCCTTCAATTATTATAGGCCTTCTCGGGTGGCGTTTTAGTACATACTTCATTTTTTCTTCCCCCTTGTTTTTTCTAAATAAACAGTGTGTGTAGGGAAGGGTATCTCTACTCTATTTCTCTTTAATTCTTTATAAATCTTACTCAAATATTTATCAATCGCCTTCATCTTATTACTAGCATCCACATAGAAGTATACTTTAAAGTTGAGACTAAAGTCTCCCATCTCTACAAACCATACCCATGGCTCTGGTTGAGCCAATACTTCATCAATCTTTTTAACTGTTCTTAATAATATCCTCTTTACTTTTTCTGGGTCTGAACCATAGGCAACTCCTATAGGGATTTCTACTCTTACGATTGTATCAGGCTTTGTATAATTGATAAGTCTAGCGTTAACCATTTGAGAATTAGGCACTATTACTATGTCATTGCTATATCTCTTAATCTTTGTGGTTCTAATACTTATCTCTTCTACTATCCCAACTATTCCAGATTCTAATTCAACCTTGTCTCCAACTTTGAATGGACGATCAATCAGGATTATGAGTCCTGACAAGGAGTTTTCAACGAAATCCTTCATTGCAAATCCCAATGCTAGTCCAACTATTCCAGCACTAGCTAATAATGGACCAATATTTATCCCCCATTCATCTAAAATGATTAGGATAACTATTAAGAATATGACCACTCTCACAAGTTTGATTATTAATGGAAAAGCATTCTTTCTAAACTCTTTCTTTGCCTCTTTGTTCCACTTTGAATGCTCTACTAGGCCAAGTATAAAGAGATCAAGCATCTTGCTAATAGCCCATGCAATGAATAATGCTATCAATGAGAAGAGTATTCTTTCAAATAGTGCTGGATTAGAAAAGAAGCCCTTAAAGATCTCGTATACAGCTATGGATACTATTAAAAGATATGTTGGACCAGTTATGAGACCTACAATCCTATCATCTATCTCTGTTTTTGTCTTTGTAGCCTTTTTCTTTATTAATGGCTCTAGAAGTAAGTGGAATAATAGTATGAATAATAGTACTGCTATCAGTTTTAATATTGCACAGATTAATGGATCACTACAAATCCCCCACATATTGAGTAGTATTAAACACAGAGTTAAAAATGTTTCGGTTACAGTGAAAAGAAAGATTTAAAAATAGTTGGAGAATACAAGGATACTTACCTATGTACTAGAAAAAAATGCATAAGTAGAAATAAACCATGGAAAAACATTTAAAAAAAGCCTCATTATCTCAATTCTATGGAGCTCGAGAAGCTTGCAAGAAAGCATGCATTAAAAAACGCGTTGAAACATAATGGGAGGGCAGTACTACAAGCAGTGATTACTGCTGCTATTAGTGAAAACAAAGATGTAAAAAAGAATATAAAAGAATTCGTAGAGATAGCGAG
>JAGGZC010000059.1 GCA_021162185.1 Candidatus Woesearchaeota archaeon
TTTTAAATTTTTATGTTTTTACCCCTCTTTCAGGATTTTTTTGAAAAGAATTTTTTTATTTTATTAATCCTTTTACTACCCTAGAATGATCGTATACCCCTTATTAGACATGTCTCAACATGTAGAGAGAGGAGTAATAGAGGCTATTATTTATCAAATGGGAGAGACTAACCCTAAAGCCTGGAAAGAGTTTTTTGCATTGATAAAGGAATATAGTATAGAAGATTATACTGATGCATGTAGTAATCTCTTAGAAGGAGCTCAACCTAAAAGTGAATTAGAGATAAAGCTAAAGGAATATTATGAAAAACATCTTAAGAGAGAATTAGAGAAGAGAGAAATAACAGAGGGATTTAAGCACTTTATAAATGTAGCATCCGTATATAACATTGAGTACCATTCTGATTAATAACAAATACTACGCATAAATGAGTAAAAACCTTTTTATATACTCATATTTCTTGATTATTCATGCGAAAAATCTATGTGGTTGGTCATAGGAATCCTGATTTGGATAGTATTGCTAGTGCTATTGCATATGCCAGACTTAAAAATCTTTTAGGCATAAAGAATGTTACTCCTGCTAGAGCAGGAGAATTAGACCTACAATCAGAATGGCTCTTAGGAAGATTGGGGTTTAAGCCTCCAAGACTATTAACAGATGTTTCTCTGAGAGCAGAGAATATTATGACAAGAAAAGTAATATATGTTAATCCTGATACTCCACTAAGAAATGCATTACAACTCTTTGAGAAGCATAGAATAAGACTTCTACCAGTTATAGAGGAAGAGAAGCCTAAGGGAATATTAACTCTTTATAGAATTGCGAGAGAATATCTAGCTAGGACTGAGCCTTCTAGGATAATAAGAATTCATACATCTCCTGAAATCATAAGAAAAACATTAAAGGGAAAAGCATATAATATTAAGAATATAGAAAAGACTTTTAAGATACTACTCGCTGATCCAGGAGAGTTTGCAAGGATTGATAATAATACAATAGTACTATTACCAGATGAGGTATTATTAAAACCAGTCCTAGACAAGCAGCCAGCATTAATAATCACTCCAAGAGAGATTGGAAGAATAATTGATAATAATATAATTGTATCTAGATATGATCTAATAACAACTACTTGGCTTCTACGTTTTGCACTACCAGTAAAGAACCTACTCGTTGAGGATTATGACTATTGCTATACACATGATAGGATAAGAGACATAAAAAAGGATGTCTTAGAATCAGAGCATAAGGGATTATTAGTCTTGGATTCGTCTGGACTATTAAAAGGAATAATAACCAAGACTGATATATTTAAAGATGTTAAGACTAGACTAATACTAGTGGACCATAATGAGCCCTCTCAAGCAGTATATGGAATTGAAGATGCAGAAATCCTGGAAGTGGTGGATCATCACAGGCTTGGAAATATGCATACACAGCAGCCTATACGCTTCATAGTTGAACCAGTTGGCAGTACTTCTACTCTTGTTGCGAGAGAATATAGGAATCATGGATTAAAACCATCCAGAGATATAGCTATCTTGCTTCTTGGAGGGATTCTTTCAGATACAGTAATACTCACATCTCCAACTACTACAATGCTGGATATAGAGATGGCTAAATGGCTCTCAAGGATAGCAAGAATGGATATAAAAGAGTATGGAAAAGAACTCTTTGCAGCATCATTTATTGCTGGAAAGAAGACACCCAAGCAGTTATTAACAATGGATATCAAGCATTTCAAACAAGCAGGGAAGAAATTAGCAATTGCTCAGTTATTCGTAGCTGATTATAGACAGATAATGCCACTAATAGATGAACTGAGAAGAGAGGCAGAAAAATATGTAAAGAGAGAAGATATATATGTGTTCATATTGATGATTACGAATGTATTAAAAAAGGATTCATTGCTATTATACCTTGGGCCAAGAAGTATTGCTAAAAAGCTTGGATACAGAGAGGTAAATGGTTTACTCCTAGCACCAGGAGTTGTTTCAAGAAAGAAGCAAATACTACCAGCAGTTCTAGCAGCAATATGAATAAGGATCATTTAATGGAAAAAGCGCATAGGATCATTGAGCAGACAAAACACTTAGTAGTAATAGTAGAAGGAATAAATGACAAAAAAACCGTTGAAAGGCTTGGCTATAGTAAGATCCTTGTTTTAAATAAGCCTATATTTAGCATAGTAGAAGAAGTCATAGCCATGAATTGCAAGGAAATATTAATCCTCACTGATCTAGATAGGAAAGGAGAAGAGCTATATAAGAGGCTTAGGCATGACCTAGGACTTCATGGAGTTGTTCTGAATAATAAGCTTAGAAACATTCTTCGAAAACTTGGGTATACCCATATAGAGGGCTTGGATAGCTTTATACTAGCATTGGACAAGTATTAGAAATACTTAAAAATAGGGGTTCATTCTTTTGTTTATGGATCCATCTATTGTCGCGAGGGTTATAAATTATTATAAGCGCAGAGAAATAATGGAGGTAATAGTTGAGCACGCGAGAAATAAAGAGATAGGGCTAAGACTAAGAACAGGTGGGTTTGCAAAAAGACCACAAGTATTATTATATCCTAGAGATGTTTTGAGCAATGTTCAGCGAGGAGTTACTAGTTTTCATGCATCAGAAGAATTGTGGAGTAATCCATTAATGCTCTCTAGTACTATTACTAAGAGGGAGATGGATTCATTAAGAATTGGGTGGGATCTAGTCCTAGACATTGATTGTAAAGAGTTTGAATATTCAAGAATAGCAGCAATGGAGACAGTTAATCTCTTAAAAAAAGAGTTCAAGATAAAAAATATATGGGTAAAATTCTCTGGTAATAAGGGGTTCCATATAGGTATTGCATATGAATCCTTCCCAGAAAAATTAGGAGGAGTAGAGGTAAAAAACATGTTTCCAGATGCTCCTAGAAGGATTGCATTAATGATAATGGACATGATTAAGCATAAAGTGGGAGAAAAGATATTGAGACATGAAAAGGGAGACATAGAACTAATAGCAAAGAAGACAGGGATAGATAAATCTGAACTATTGAAAAAAACGAGAGAAGAACTAGCTGGTGGCATAGAGATACATGAGCCAGATATATACTCATTTATGGGTAAAATATTGAATATCGACACAGTGCTAATTGCTCCGAGACATCTATATAGAATGCCTTATAGCTTACATGAATCATCATGGCTTGTAAGTGTTCCAATACCCTTATCTCATCTTGAAGACTTCAAGAAAGAAGAAGCAATACCTGAGAAAGTAATAGTAAAACATAAATTTATTGAGAGAGAAAAAGCAGTGGAAGGAGAAGCAGAGGAACTATTGAGAATGGCAATGGTTTATATGCCCGAATCAGAGGAAGCAAGATTGCCAGTAGAAGAGAAAAGGATTATACATGAAAAGATAACTAACAAGATCCCAGAAGAATTATTCCCGCCATGCATAAAGCTTGGCTTGAAGGGCCTACCCGACGGGAGAAAGCGTTTTTTATTTATACTCATAAACTTTTTACGCTATATGAACTGGGACAAGGAGGAAATAATTGAACGAATTAATAAGTGGAATCAAGCAAACAATGAACCATTAAGAGAGAGCTATGTGAATGGACAGATAAGATATAATTTCAAGAAGGAAGCAGTATTACCCCCAAATTGTGATAGAAGAGAATATTATAAAGATATAGGTGTATGTAGTCCTGACAATCTCTGTGGCAAGATAAGAAACCCTGTGAGCTATGCTAGGCTTCTCTTCTTAAAAGAAAAAAAGAAGAAAAAGAAAAGAGGGGAGGGGGCTTCTGTATAGAAGTCCACTCGAAGTACGCGGAGGTGGGGGAATATTACCTCTTTTTCTTTGACTTTTTCTTTGACTGTTTCTTTACTTTCTTTTCTTTTTCTATCAGCATTCTTAGATAGCTATTCTCTTCTCTAAGCTTTTCTATCTCTTTTCTTATCTCAGCCATATCCTTCTTTATCTTTTGAAAGGCTTCTCTTAGTGCTTTTTCATTAACCATGAAACCACCCCTTTTCTTTCGTTACTATGGAGTAGTTATACTCATTTATAAATTTTTTGGTTTTAACTTTTTATTTTAAAAAGAAAGAGCAAAAA
>JAGGZC010000071.1 GCA_021162185.1 Candidatus Woesearchaeota archaeon
ACTCTTAGGAGGTGGAAAAATTGGTGTCAATAAAAAACACAATACTAGGAGTCCTAATAGTTGGACTATTCTTATTTACTAGCTGTGCACAACAACAAACAACAACCACAGGGAAAACATTTATTGGCGGAACACAAGGATTAGCAGTGGAATTCCTCCAAGGAGCACCACCAGACAATATCCTTTCAGGAGGACAGCTACCATTTAGCATACTAGTAAAAATAGAAAACAAGGGAGAATACCCTGCTAGTGGGTATATAAAGTTAGGAGGGATAGATCCATCATCCCTAGGATTAGAGGAGAAGGATTTAGAGATACAATTTAATGCTCTAAAAGAAGTAAAGCTCTCAAGCACTGGGGCAATAATGCCAGGAGGGATAACACAGATTGGATGGCAGGGATTAACATATAATCAAGCCATTCCATCAGGGACAATGAATGTTCCAATAACAGTGACTAGTTGCTATGATTATGGAACAAGGGCTATAGTACTTGCATGTATAAGTGATGATCCTTATGATACATCAAACACTGCTTCATGTAAAGTGAACGAGGAGAAACAAGTATCTAGTAGTGGGGCACCAGTACAAGTGGTTAGTGCACAAGAAATGGCTGGAGGAATGCAAAATGATCAATATACATACTTCTTAACATTTGAGATAAGAAACATGGGCATGGGTACAGTGTTTGATAAAAACATAAAGGAATGTGACACAACAACAAAGGGATTAAAAGATATGAACAAGGTAAAAGTAATAGTTCAACCATTATCCAAGGGAGTAGAAGTCAAGTGTTTCAATGAAGACAACCCAGGAGAAAGCTCTAATGGAATAGTGATATTAACACAGGGACAAGAAGGAGGAGAATCAGCAACAGTGATGTGTCAACTAACAGCAAAGCCTAGTGGGAGTTATCAGGTACCAGTAGAGATAACACTTGAGTACAAATATTCAGAACAAATAACAAAGAATGTATTAATTGGTGCAAACCCAACAACTAGTTAAAGATGAGAAAAATATATCTTATTTTTTTATTGTTTGGATTAATCTTTATTTCTTCTTGTATGGGTAGTCCTAGAACTACAAAGTTTTTATCTGGATATGATTCAATAGAGGTATCTCTTGAACCAGGGAGTCCTCCATCCAAACTATTTTATAGTCCCACCCATCCAGAGATCAATGATTTCGAAATAGCTGTTAGGCTTAAAAATAAGGGAGCAAGCAATGCTTTAGGAGCAGTATATATTATTGGTTATGACCCATTTATTCTCGAGATAGAGAACTCTACTCCTCCCTCAAGCACGATCTTTTGTGGGATAGGCTCATGGATTGATCTACTTCAACATGTTGGTGTGGGAGTACAGAGAGGGAGTGTAAATATTGGTTTTAGATGTAGAGAGGAATCAACAACTATTAGTATTAGAAATGAGGAAAACTTTGAAATAAGAGATCTCTTCGGTGCTTTAGGCGAGATCTTGTCAGAGAATGAGCATGCGAAAAAATTAGGAGAGTTGTTTAATATTATGAATCTTGATATAAAGAGGACTAATGGTAAATGGGATTTTGTATTGAATTTTGATTTTGATCTTAATTCATCAGAAAAATACTTGTATGGGCAAGACATGGTTCTTGCGCTAAGTTTAGAAAGACTTACAGAGGGGGGGTTTGGGAAGGGTTTCTGTCTGGAGGGAGACAATAGGCTTTTCCCAGGGGGAGATGAAGATGTTGTTTCATTTAAAGCAAGGGTAAAGAATCTCCCACAGAATGCTGAGAATACTTACACTGGGGTATTGGTAGATGTTATTTATGGCTATACAACCTTTGCGTCTACAGATATGTGTATTGATGCAAGCCCATATAGAAATGAGCTAGATGTTTGCAAGATGACTACTACTAAGAGGATTAGTGGTGGTCAGGGGGCGCCAGTAGAGGTTTATCAGATTGATCAAGAATATGCAAGAACAGCCATGCTTTACACTATACATGTGAGACATAGGGGGAAGGGTAGGGTTATAGATATAGATGCATTAAAGAAAGCACCATACAAGGACCTTTTACAGGAATATGATCTAAACAAGGTAAAGATTGCTAAGATGTGGATTGGAAATACTCCTGTGAATCCCTTAACGAATTGTGATAATGAAGGGGTGATATATCTAGATGATAGGGGTGAGGGATTTATTACTTGTCATTATGATATAACTGATTTGGAAAATGCTCCAGCATTCACCACTCCTATAAGCATAGAACTATGGTATGGTTATGAGCAAATATTGAAAAGAGACATAACTATTAGGAAGACTAGCTAGAACCAATCAAACCTATCTTTGCTAGTAGTGCTTCTAGTTGTATGAATTCATCGCTACCCTCAACTATTCTAAACTCTGCTTCCCCGCACTGATGTATTATTTCTAGTTTTTTATGGTCATCTGTTTCTAGTTTCAAGGTGAATCTCTGGAGCTGTTTAACAACATCTATGCCTGCAAGGCCGTATTGTAGCATTGTGTCTAGCAATAGTTTTCTAGCCTTCTCGAATTCCCCTTTTAGTGCTAGTTTTAATACTTCTAGGATTTCTTCTGGTCTAGCATATCCAGCAACCTTATACACAATCTTTTCAGTAATGTTTTTTCCTTCAACACTACATCCTTGTAATATGTTTATAGCCTTTCTTGCGTCTCCCTCGCTAACAATAAATAATGCTTCTAATGCCTTTTTATCAATTGTTAATCCCTCATTCTTAGCTATTTTTGCTAGAAGATCCACTAATTCTTCTCTTGGAAGGGGTTTGAATCTAAATACTGTACATCTTGACTGTATTGGTTCAATGATCTTACTACTATAATTACATGCAAGAATAAAGCGACAGGTAGCAGTATAATTCTCCATTATTCTTCTCAATGCTTGCTGTGCATCTCTTGTTAATGCATCAGCTTCATCTAGATATATTATTTTAAATGGAACATTACCTATTGCTTTTGTCCTAGCAAAGTTTTTAACCTTGTCCCTAATAACATCTATTCCTCTCTCATCACTAGCATTTAATTCTAGAAAGTTATCCCTCCAACTAGAGCCATATAACTCATGCGCAATCACTAATGCCAGAGTCGTTTTTCCCACTCCTGCAGGACCTGCAAACAAGAGGTGTGGCATATTGCCACTTTTCACTAGTTTTTTTACTCTTCCAACTATCTCTTTTTGTCCACGAATCTCTTCAAACTTTTTTGGCCTATACTTCTCTGTCCACATAGCGTGCTCAATAACCATTTTTAAAGAATGAGTCTATATAATCTCTTCTTCGCTCACAACTATGTAGTCTCCTATGGCTATAACAGCGCTGAATGGTATTAGTGGTCTACCATCTTTTCCTCTTTCTAATTCTAGTTTATCAGCGTAAGGAGTTGGATTATCTAGGACTATGTGTATTAGTTCTCCGCTCTTTGACTCAAAAATTAGATCACCACACACCCCGAATTTTTTACCAGTCTTTGATACAACGGTTTTTCCTATAAGGCTTTTTGAAAGCTTTTTTTCTTCTTCAGCCATTATTATCCCCCTCCAATTGTTTTTATTTAGAAGATATCCTGCCACTATTTAAATATTTCGAATTATTTACTCTTTTTTTCAAACAAGAAAA
>JAGGZC010000003.1 GCA_021162185.1 Candidatus Woesearchaeota archaeon
CAATTCATAATCCATTCACCATTCTCTTCATGACATTCCCCCCATTCTACACATAAACAACTTGTTTGGCAAGGAGTAATATCAATTTGTAATGTTATCTCCTTGTCTTCATCAAGATTAATATCAGTACTATTACTACACTTATTGTAAATTGATGCAGTAACTGTATAGTTCCATCTAGTCAAATAATTAAACACAACTTGGCCATTATTATCTGTTGAACCACTACGGCTAGAAGGTAGAAATAAATCCTCGCTTGGGGGCATTGGTTGAACACCAGCTTCAAAAATTGGTTTTACTTGGACATTAGCTCCAGAAATAAGCACTCCTTCAGTGTTTTTGACATTAACTACTAATCTCACAGTGTTTCCTAAAAAGGACCTACAATAATCTTCACAATCAACAAAATCCTCAATGTCACTCAGAGGGGTGAATTCAACTATTTCCTCACCTAAATCACAGTATTCTAGATAGGTAGTAGAACCATCAAATCGAGATGAATATACCTCCCCGGTTTTAATATTACAACAACAACCCAACTCACCAGGATCATCAAGATCAGCATCTTGAACTGCAATAGTTATGGGTGCCACGAGTAAATATAGAAATAACAATCCCATAAATGTGAATAACAATACTTTCTTATTCATTCACCCACCTCCATTGATATAAAATGAGGATATTATTTAAAAATTTTTTGTATTATGGTTGAAGCTTTGGTTCCCAGGAACAAGAATTACCAGAACATTCACAAGTATATGTTATTGAATTAGAAATCCTTACTGTTCCTTCATCATAGCAACCATGACCACCCCAGTAGCATTGATCACTCTTACAACAACCAGGAATAGAGTTGTGTATTAGATTATCACTTACTACCACTTCTTCTCCTACTCCATCTCCACAACAATATCCACTACCAGGAATATAGGGATCTGAAACCCAACTATGCCCACATTTTATACATGCATACTCATCATTACTAGTATATCTATTAGTTGGTTCACATCCATCTGGAGGCCCATGATATGATGGATCACAAATATACTCTACATAAGTATCATATGGGTCTCCATCAATACATTCATTTAAACTACTACAATCTCTATATTCTGCTTTCCTTGTACATTCACCACTCTCACATGTCAGTGCTGTTACAAAGACATTTCCATCACAAGTCCTTCCCTTCCAGCAGTGATTATTACTTACTCCTTGGAATAATTGTTCAAATGTTGTATCAGTATAACCAACACATTGTACCAATTGCTCTACTACTCCCTCCTCTGGTGGACCACTACACCTGCCAATAATAATCCCATCATTAGGACCTACATATCCTGGTAGTTGTGGTTGATCATCACAATCATATACTTTATCTATAGTGGCATCAATGTCTCCACTACAAATATTCCCCCTATCACCAGAACAGTATCTCTTAAAGGTTAATTTATAGATATCATTATCCTCTCCTTGTGCTGGTTGATAATAGTTTTCATCTCTGTCTGGATTAACATTTATTGGTTTACTTGCTAAATCCTCTACTTGTTCTATTAGTACATCATAATAACCCCACCATTCACCAGAGAAGCATACAGTGCTATCATCCTTATATGTGCCATCATCATTACAACAAGTATGATTAGCCATGAATGGATCATTAATAGTATTATACGGATAAGCAGGGCTATTTGGATTGCGGTGAGGCACGCATTGAGTAACATTAATAGTAACAATGTCTGGTATTCCTACTAGTACTCCTAGATTAGTGGCCTCTATTACTTTGAGAGTAACATTATGTATTCCTATCTTTGTAAAGTTTGAATGTGTTATGCCTTCAATATCCTTATTGGGATATGGTAGTCTCAAATAGTTCTCAGTAGTGGTTATATTGAATGGCTCGAGGTCATCACTCCAATTAAATTCTAATAATTGACCACTTAAAAGCATGCTTGCCTTGCTCTCAGAACCATTTAATATAAATGGATCCTCTATACTAGTCCAATTGTTGAGTATATCACTATAAATACTTTGTGGTTCTATATGCGATACTGGTAGATCAAAAACTAGTATTGATACATTTTGATAGTCAAACTCTCCACTGGGGTCTTTAACCCATACCTCTAAGAAGTGTAGGCCAGTGTCATTATGACTAGTCTTATAGCTAGCAGATCTATGAGTATCCTGAAACTCTTGTGACCTTGTCCAGTTTCTCGGTATTTTTGTCCTATTGATAATCATTGCTTCTCTTATCTCTGAGATATTACTGCAATTAACACTCCCACCATATTGTTTGCATTTTGAAAAGTTTAAGTATTCAAAATATGTTTCTTGCCATCCCGAGTAATTATAGCTAACGGGCAGTTCGTCTGGATCTATTCCATATGGCTCAATTGTGATAGTCCTGTTTTCTAATACACATATATCCACTAGTTTTCCATCATATTCCATACCACAACCAGTATGGATATAGTCTAATACTGGGTTTCTATTCTCTATTCCTACATATATTCTTAATGGCTGTCCCTTTATAGTCGTCGTGTTATACTCTAATACTAGTAATGTGTCATAGTTATTCGTACTTGTGCAGTTTAATGGTCCCCCATTACTAGCATTGTCTTGTGGGCATCTATAAACAGTTAGATTTGATATTAAAGGATCTACTGATATAAGATAGCTTATGCTTGAAGAATTAAAATACGGATCTCGAGACTCATACTTGGAGATCATTGATAATGCATTATAAATATGGATTAATGGTATATTTATCCTCTTCGAGAAATCTTCCATAATATTGAACATCCTGCCTTTATATGAAAGATTAAAACTATAGATCGCTCTAACATTCAAGCTATAGGGAGAAAATGTTATATTTATCCTTGGCTCATCGCTAACAGTATAGTTTAAGCCCAGAATCTTACTAAATATTGAGAGATTAGCACATTCTGGCAGTTTTTCTGTTGTATAATTCACGAGTTCTTCCTCTAGGCTCCTATATCCATATGGCTGATAATCCAAGATATGATTAATACTCGGATCCACACAGGGCAGCCTTGAAAGTTGCTGAGAATATCTAAAATTAGGGCCATTATATCTACATATTGGAAGTAAGTTGTTTATCCCTAGGAATCCTGAATAATATGTTTTATTCAACAAGAACTTTTCTATATCACTAAAACTATTCATTCCTTCTTGTTTATCTAATAATAATCCACCATAGGTATCAAAAAGCTCATTCATTCTCCTATTGGGATAGGGATACTCTGGGGGCAGGGGATAAACCATGTCTCCTTGAACACTCCTTGAGGGTGCTAGGACAATATAGGTAACATTTGTCCAGTTCCCACTAATATTTATCATTATTTGTTTTTCCTTTGAAATGTTTAGTCTTCCTCCCTGTCTAAGAGCAGTGATTACTCCTTGCTCTAATACTCTTTGTATGCAGTCCTCCACATAGTTCTTTACACCCTGCTCATCTAGACTAAACTGTAATTGCCTTTTTGCCTCTATTCTAAGCTTATATTCATGTATCATTCCGCCCGCGAGATAGAGGAACATGATAGCAATAAGGAATAATACACCAATCATGAAGAATAATACTAATTGTCCTTTCCTCATTCTATCACCCAGTCAAGCCACTCAATGCTTTTTTTCGCAAAGCTTGGGTGTAGTCCAATAATATTTGCAATAGCCCTCAACTCTCTTGGATGTATTAACTCATAGACATTATTAGCCATTGATGCCATTGCATATATGAATCCATTCTTATTTGCAAGCATTGCATTCTGCATCATTCTCCCAATAATCCTCGCCCTCTTTTCTATGTCTCCTTCTAAGAGATGATGAACCGCTCCTACTATTACTTTATGATTATCATACGCCTTTCTAGACAAGTATTCATCCATTCCCGAAGACCTATAGTGAAGTTTATCCCTTTTCTCCACTATTTCCGGCCAAAGAATTATTCCTGCAATCCTTGACTCAAAAACCCTTCTAGTAGGAGTCCATACTGGAATAATGTGTCTATCAATCCTTGTCTCTTTTCCCCGAAGAGCACCAAAGAATATTGACAATCCAAGGTTCTCGTTTATTTTTTCCTTGATCTTCTTTTTCAATGGATTAATATTTCTTGCATGCTCTACAACTATTACTAATTGATCGAAGCCTAAAAGTTTTACTTCCCTAATCATGGATATTAATGATTCAATGTCTCCATTATACCTAACAATGTCTACTGGCATAGTGTGTTATTAATACTATTTATTTACAAATTTTTCTATTTTCATCAAGATCTTACACCTACTACAATATTCCCCACTAGTGGGAGATCCGCACCGTTTACATCTATTAATCTCTCTTGGTTGTCTTTCTATGTGGCTCTTTAATAATAGGAATGATTCAACAATCTTTTTTTTCACTTCCTTGTCATTCCTCTCTAATAGATTTAAAGCCTTTCTCGCAGTATTCCTATAGGCAAGACTACTAAAAGGGCAACTAGCAGTTAAAGATTTATCCACTAGGTCTTGGAGTAATGCATAGGTTAACACTTCTTTCTCGGAATGTAGATATAGTGGCTTGATCCTTGGAACAAAACCCTTAACCTTATCACTCCTAGGTCCTAGGCGTTGAAGAAACTCTGGGTTTCCCTTAAATATGCTCATTAATATGCTTTGAGCCTCATCTTCCAAGCTATGACCAACTGCTAATACATCTAATCCTAGTTCAATTGCAGCATCATTTAGTAATGCCCTTCTGAGAATACCACAAATAGTGCATGGCTTAGTGTTATCATTATTCTTTTTGAATAACTCAATGATCCCTGGAAGAGTATAGCCATATGTCTCCTTAAATGAATAAACCCTATGCTCAACGCCTAGCATCCTTGTAAGTCTTTGAGCATTACTAATAGTTGCCCTCCTATACTCTCCTGTGCCTTCATCAATACTAATAGCTATCATCCTATCCTTGAATCTTTGAGATAAGAGATATAGAACCGTGGAGCTGTCCTTTCCACCACTAAGAGCTACTCCTATTCTCTCATTCCTCTTTACTAGTTTAAACCTTTCAATAGTATTCCAAAACTTTTCTTCAAACTTCTCTATGAATAATGATTTATTGATAGCCATATAACTGGAAAAACCTAGAGATTTAAAAAAATTTATAAAAAAACCTGTTGCACTAGAAAAAATGATAAATATAGAAAAATATAAACAATACCCTGGAGACATAAGGATAGAACTAGTGGAAAGGAAAGGCTTGGGGCATCCCGACACAATAGCAGACATGATTGCAGAAGAGTTTTCTAAAGAACTTTCAAGGAGATATATAGAGGAATATGGAAGAATAATGCACCACAATGTAGACAAACTTGAATTAGTAGGAGGAGCAGCCACTCCAAGATTTGGGGGAGGAGAAATAACTAAGCCAGTCACAGTATTCTTTTCTGGAAGAGCAACAATGCTAAAAGGAATAAGCATAGAAGAGATAGCAATGAATAGCGCGAGAAAAGTATTTAGCAGGGTTGCACCAAGACTTTTAGATCATCTAGAATTTATAATAAAAACAAGGCCTGGAAGCCCAGATCTCGTAAAGAATTTTAACACAGGAAAAAAGATTCCTAGGAGTAATGATACAAGCTATGGCTCAGGATATTGGCCATTAACAACCACTGAGAGAATAGCATTAGAAACAGAGAGATATCTACAAGAACAACACGAAAAGCATGGATTCTATGGTACAGATATAAAAGTAATGGCTAATAGATCAAGAGACAAGTTATTGTTAACAATTGCTATAGCAATGCTAGCAGAAAAGATCAAGGATAAAGATGAATACTTTTCATTGAAAGAGGAATTAAAGAGAGAAGTATTGGAATACGCTAAGAGTATTTCCAATGGGCTAAAAGTAGATGCAGAGATAAACACTGCTGATAGTAAATCAAAGAATATTTACTATATAACTGTGAGTGGTACAAGTCTCGAGAGCGGAGATGATGGAGCGGTAGGCAGAGGTAACAGGGCTAATGGATTAATCACGCCTCTAAGACACATGAGTCTAGAAGCATACGCTGGCAAAAACCCTGTGAGTCACGTGGGAAAGATCTATAACCTAGCAGCAATAGAGCTAGCTAGAAAGATCTATGAAGAGACTGGAAG
The DNA here is from genome assembly GCA_021162185.1 of Candidatus Woesearchaeota archaeon. Lineage (GTDB taxonomy): Archaea > Nanobdellota > Nanobdellia > Woesearchaeales > JAGGZC01 > JAGGZC01. The sequence continues at coordinate 6,153 of JAGGZC010000003.1, forward strand.
CGAGACAGAGGTCTTACTGTTATCACAGATAGGGAAGCCAATAAACAAGCCATTCATCAATATATTGCTCAGAGATAGATCAGTGGCGAGAAACGCGAGAATCATTGCCAAGAAATACTTTGAGGAAGAGTTCCAAGGAATAACAGAGAGAATCCTGAATGAAGAAATAATTGGTTGAGATTCCTTGTTGCTAAGTTCTATTTTTCTACTAATATTAAGCTCTCTATAGGTCTAGATAAGTCATATAGCTCACCTATTTTTTGTAATGTTAATGGTTTGAATCCTTGAATGAGAGAGATAGCATTATAGTAGAATGATTTCGCATATGATCCAGCTATTCTTCTCAGCCTTGGATCGCTTAACTTGTTATGTAATTCATATTGTCTCCTTGCCTCTGCTAGATTATAGTTAATCTTTTCATTATTTATCCCTAATTTTAAGATTAGTCTTTTTAGTTCTTCAACTAGATTATGGTCCCCATAGATAACCCTTCCAGTAAACAATGGATCAGTTACACTTATGTCTAAGTTGTAGAGTTGGTAGTGGAACTCGCCCCTGTTTAACTCATAGATATCCAACCATCCATTAAAGAAGTTCATTGATCTATTAGTTGAAACAATAAATAGATCTATATCACTCTCTGGCTTTTGAGATCCATAGAGAATAATAAAGTCAATATTATTAAAAGCAGAGCCATACAGTTTCTTAATAACTCCTAAAACTTTGTTATCATCATAGAACTTGGGAAAACCTAGTTGAGCCATAAATCCGAATCTCGTTAGCTTTGTTTCAGCATCTTGGAAGAATTCAAATAAAGAAACATGATCCTTAGGCAATCTGTCTTTTTTTAACTGCCAAACCTTTCTATTCCCTGTTTCTTCACAAAGCAATGCTTCAAGCCAAACAGCAAAACCCTCGTAATTACAAATATTAGTTCTACATAAACCAAAAAACTGTTCTCTAGGATTAACCTCCCTATATAAAAAAGATCTCTCATCACCATGACTCTGAATAATCTCTACTAACCTTTTACCAATAACAGAATGTTCAACAAACAAACCATGACCAAAATATTCATGAAAAATATTAGAAACCAAGACAGGACTATCAACTCTAACATAAGCAGAATAAGAAATAGGAACATACAATCCTTCAGAATTAACATCAAAACCATTAACCTCGCAAAACTCCTGCCAATTTTCAAAAGAATATATTTTTAATTGAGATTGTTGTAATTCTAAATTAAATTCTGATTGAATAAAAGATGCTGCCTCCTCCAATAATGATTCAAGGGTTTTCATTCTCTATGTTTAAATTCTTCAATATTCGTAGGGACTGGTTTGTATATACTATCTTTGTTTTTAGGCCAGGTTCTCAGTTACCCTATGAGTAATCTTTTCCCTAATATAACCTCTCCAAGATTTTCTAAGTCCTCCTCTTTATCTTTAACC
>JAGGZC010000039.1 GCA_021162185.1 Candidatus Woesearchaeota archaeon
AAAAAATATACCTCCAAGGATTCCCAGACACACAAGCAATAATAGACACACTACAAGCACTAGCAGACTGGATGAACACACAAATAGATAGCAGTGGACTAAGACCACACACATGGCCAAGACTAGTCCCAGACCCCAGAATAATCCCAGTAAAAGACACAACAGGCATAGTAACACTAGGAGATGTACCACTAGGAGCAGTAGCAATACTACACACCACTGGAGGAGGATCAACAGCAACAGATTACTGGAGCGATATAACCAACGTTCCACATTACGAGAGATGGCTCGCGAGAGGAAAAAGCGCTGCAGACATAGACTATGTGGTCAACGAGATACTAAAAGCATACCTCTCCACCTATGACGCAACACTATATTTTAGTATAAACGGACAAGGAGGAGGAATCAAGAGAACCACCCCAAAAGACATAGCCTACCTAATAATATATCATAACGCCACCAACCATAAATGGGAAGAACTAGCAGGAAACACAGCATACGAAGTATACGCATACCCAGAAGGAATACCAATAGAAGACACACTAAAACACCAAGGAAAAACATATATCAAACACCCAGAAACAAGACTATACACACCCAAACACCAACTAGAAAAAGAAATAGGCACAAACCATAAAAACCTAGAAGAATTCGAAGAAAAACTACAACAACTAGTGGATCCAAAGATAAAAGTGTATAAATATTAAGTGTTAAGAGTCCTTTTCTTTCTTTAAAAATCATTCATCTACAACTACTTGTGAAGCACTTGTCTTAACCGTATGCCCAATAACACCCCAACCACCAATCATACCCCTACCAAAAGAGACAAGATTACAAGAATAATTAAAACTAGGACGAGCCCAAGAAAGCTTATCCAAAACACTAGGATCAATCCATAGAGTACCATTAGAGAAATTAACCAAATCATTTGCCTCACCAAAAGATTTTATTTGGTCCATTATAGATAAATACATTCCAGGAATCCTCTCATCATTACTAAAACACCAAGGCCTAAAGTTGAGAGTAATATTTGAATCACCAAGAACAATCGTGGCAGGCTCCAAGGAGTGATCACAACCAAGAACAGGACCACTACCAACATCATAATCACAGAAAGCATAATCAACAATACAAGTACCACTAAAATCAATAGATGTATCTCTCCTAACACCATCCTCATCTATAATAGTCCTACACCAAGAACCACTATAACCACGAGTAGGATCCTCTGTACAAACAAAGACACCACCATTAAAACTAAAAACATCCCCAAGAGGAACACAGACAGGGCTACCATTCACAAACACCAAGCAATCACCAGCCCTAGGACAAAGACCAGAATCACCAAATCCCTCTAGCTCACCAGTATTAGGATTCCTAACAGAAACATTTCTACAAACACTGGAAACATTATATGCCCTTGGGTAAAATCCTCCCCATAAGCCACTACAATCAGTGTCAAGTAGGTCTATTAATCCATCATTATCATTATCCACTCCATCCATGCATCCATTGGGAGCGGAATCCTCAGATGGATAGCAATAACCACCACAGTGCAAGGAATAACAAGCAAGATTACATGACTGAGAACAATTATTAGTAGTCTCACCACAAGGACCGCCATTACAATAAGAGTAGTGAGCAATACTACCCTCACAACCAGTACAACTACCACAATCATAAGTTGTTAAAACAGTACAATCATCACTGTAATCATAGAAAACATTATTCATACATTGATCTGGACAATCAGGATTACCACCATAATTATTAGTAGGAGGTGAATATGAGTAATCACCTCCCAGTCTGATAGCGATATCTCTACAAGTATCCTCATCCAAGGTGAAAAATGTGTAATCACAATTCAGACGATCTCCTTCACAGGACTCACTATTAATATACACAATGGAAGAAACACCATTCAGATCACTAATCTTACAAGCATAGACATCTCTACAAGTATAAGGATAGCAACCAAGAGGAATTGGAGCATAATACCCACACTCAGTCTCATATGGGAATAGGTCACAACTACAATGAATGCCAAGACTAGTGGAGATGTTACACTCACCATAAGATCCTGGGCCGGCTGTTGCACTAAGAACTAATGGAATGATTACATAAACCATTAGTACTATTCCGAATATTTTTATGGGTTTCATTTAGGAGCCACCCCTGGGCCACTACTCACGATTACGCTACAAGGATAATTCTTCTGTGGACCAGTATATGGCTCTATACTAGTCCAGTTTCCATTATAAGTTAAAAGATAGTTACTCACTACTTCACCGCTTATAGGATCTCCATTATACAAAGCTGCTGCTATTGGATAAAAGTATTCAGTGCTTAATAATTTGTCTGGAACAGGCCATATACCAGTAAAGTGATATAATGGGAAACCAAGGAGCCATGATTGACTAGTCTTGCTCCAAGTAGTAGTATCAATGAATACTCCGCTAATATTGAAACTACTCTTAGATGCAGCATATTCAATGTGTGATCCATCACTACCATTAACATCTACTTGTAGATGTGTTGCTTCTCCACACTTGGCACCAACCGCGAATGCCTCTACTCCCACACTCGTCTCATTATGATTGTATAATCTAACGCTTAATAATTGACACTGGCAATCAGTATCATTCAAATCAACCAAGCCATCACAATCATCATCTATCAAGTTGGAACAATCAATCTCTCTTGATTGTTCATCTTTATATACCCATTCATATCCATTACTAGTATGCCTGCACTGAATTGTTTCACCATTATTAATAGCATCACTCCTCTCAGAGCATAGATTAGACTCATTACAAGGAATAGTGAAAGTATAATTACCACAACACTCAACACCATTACAGCCATGGTTACAATGATTGTCAGAAATTGGAAAGGAAACCTTGGCAAAATAGTTTACTATCTCTGAACCATTTATATATGAATACTGGGAGCAATTAACAGTATTCTTAACATTACATACACAACTTCCACTAGTATCCTGATCACCTGGAACATCAAATAATACACGTACTAATGGTATCCATTCATTATATCCCTGGGATAGCTCACTCACCGCGGAGACTGTACAAGTACAGCTATCCCACCATGTACAAATAGTATCCCCAATAAGAGAAATAGAACCATTAGTAACACTGACATCATTACTAGTAGATGCAAGGTTGTCACAATCAGAATCAGTATAACAATTCACACCAGTATCATATGCATGCACAATACTAGGAATGAATAATACTAGTAATATTATTCCTAGTAACGCTTTTTTCATGTATTGATTAATAATAAGCCTACTTTAAAAAGTTTTCTATTAAACAGAAAAGTTAAAAAGAAAGAGCTGTCTACAACTAGGAATGGATATAAACAAGGTGCTTCGAGTAATAAAAAAGGCATGGAGATGGGTGTGGCATAGTGATAGCTTTCTGAGCTATGTTGTGAGCATACTAATAATCTTTCTATTAGTAAAATATATTGTTTATCCAGGGATTGGATTACTACTAGGAACAAGGATGCCAATAGTAGCAGTGATGAGTAATAGCATGCATCACTCTCAGGGATTTAATGAATGGTGGAATAATCATAGTGACTGGTATGAAGAGAGAGGCATAACACTAGATGAATTCAAGGAATACTCCTTGAAGAATGGTTTCAATAAGGGAGACCTAATAATAATCAAGGGAGTAAACCCCGAGCAATTAAAAAGAGGAGACATAATAGTATACATGGCTGGTACGAATTATCCAATCATTCATAGAATAGTAGCTATTCATAATACTACTACTGGGCTAGTATTCGAGACAAAGGGAGATAATAATAAGGCACAAATAGTTAATGTAATGCTAAACGAGCAAAACATCTCTGCTGATCAAATAATTGGGAAAGCAATAGCAAGAATCCCATTACTAGGATATCCAAAAGTATTACTATCAGAGATCTTTACAACTATTCGAGACGTGTCTACTTATTAAGCCTTTCTCTTCTATACTCTTCTAGGATTCTTGAGACAATATCCTTCTTGTCCATGATCTCATCAATCCTTTTCTTCACACTATTCTTTAATATTATGAAATCCTTGGATTCAAACACTATGTCTTGTTCTCCTATCATGAGCCAGTAATAATTATTTTTAACCCATCTAGGAGCATTGGTCTTTGAGATTATTACTGGTTTATTCTTTTCCAATGCCTCCATCATTCTTGGAGAGATCCTTGAAAAGTCTTGAATGAATACAAGGGGATTATTATCCACTTCTTTTCCAACTATGAATGCTTTTCCTTTATGAATCATTCCTATAACCATGTTAAACTCTTTCTCCATTTCCATTGTCCTATTCTTTAATTCTCGCATCTCTTTGTTTATCTCTGCCTTGATCTTTCTCTCGCTCTTCAATTCTTCTAATAGCTCTTTAATCTTTTCATCTCTATTAATATTCCTAGCAATGCTTTTCATTCCTCTAAGCTTTCTTAATAACTCCTTGTTCTTCTCTTTCTCTTTTTCCAAACTTATGCTCAGCTCTTCTAGTAGCTCTGCCTTGATTGACTCAATGCTCCTATACTCCTTTATCCCGATCACTTCTTCTCTTGTCTCTTTCTTTTCCAGTAATCCCAGGATTCTTTCCTCGAGTTGAGCCCTGTTTATTCCCTTTCTAAGCATTAATAATCTAGCAATACTCAGGGCTTCTTCCACTTCTTGTTTCTTATATCCCTCTAGCTTTCTAGCTATCTCTCCTAGTATTTCCTCTATCTTTTCTATTCTATTCCTATTAGCCTTATACGCATATATAGCTGCGCTTAATGCATCTTCTTCATGTATATTACTACATTTATTACTCATGTTTCTCAATAATTTCTTTTTCTCATGAACAAGTAGGTCTTGTGGGGGATTATATATGAATGCATTAAACACTGCTCCAAGCTTTTTAACAATACTAGGAATAACTGCTTTATCAGTAGCAATCATGACTGGTTTTAATAGTTGAGCAACACTCCTAGAGATTATCCATGAAACCCCTGCATTCTTCTTGCTCTCAATAGCTATTATTGATCCATCTAGACTAATAGCTGCATAGGCAGTGGTTGTACCAGGATCAACTCCTAATATGCATGGCTTAGCCATTCTCAAAATCTCTCAGCCCAGCCTTTTTTATTCCCAACTGTTTACATATAGAGTCCACTATGTCTCTACGATTAATAATCCTCATTAATTCCTCATAGCTCGCTTTTTTTAGCTTTGAAATAGTTGTATATCCCTTGCTATACAGCTTCCTGGCATATACTCTTCCAATCCCTTTGAGTGATACTAATTGTAAGAGCTCTTCTCTCACGCCATACTTGAGCATTACTCTAAGCTTTCTAGACTTTTTCTCTATCTCTCTAAACCCTTCTATCCTTGCAAGCTCTGACATTGCATATATCAACCAGTCAGAGATCTCTATCTTTGAATATAGATCTCCTGGTCTTGCATTATACTTCTCTAGTATTTGTTCCTCTGAGTATTCATTTATCCAGTCCTCGAGCATTAACGCTGTTTTGAATGCATTGATAAACATCTCATATCCAATATCATATTCTTGTGGTATTAGTACCGGTATCTCTGATTCGCGCTTATACAATTCATGTCTAATCTCTTCTATCTCCTTGTTTCTAACTGTTAGTAATGGAGAAGCCTCAATACTATTCATCGCTAGGAATAATAATGATAGATTCGTAATCATTCTGGAAGATGAGCGCTTAAATGCCTTCAAGTATTCATATCCTGTCAATGGATCAAGATATAGTTCTGACACTCTTTTACCAATCCTTGTGGGTTTTAATTCTTCTCCATCTAGAACAATGAAACCCCAGGATACAAGGTTATTAATAGCCCTAGCAATGTTTGATTCTAAAGCATTAATATCCCCATAGCTATAGGCATGAAAAGTTGATAGGAACAAAGCATTCAACCCATCCATAGTATTAGCATATCCTGATGATATAGCTGCAAGTAGATAAGTCCTAAAAACAGGCTCAGCTGCTAGCTTGGAAGTGATCTCCTCTGGATACCCATAGATATATCTCTTTAATATTTTTTCTCTTTCATTCTCACTACTAGCAATGGCTATTGCCTCGCCATACTCCTCTAATCCTGGACGACCAGCCCTACCAATGAATTGTAAGTATTCCAATGTAGGAATCCATACATAGCCCCAGGATGGATTATACCTTTTAAGATCTCTCACCACTACTCTAAAAGCTGGTAGGTTTAAACCATATGCAAGAGTGGGAGTAGCAACTATTATCCTAATAACTCCTTGTCTGAAAGCATTCTCTACTAGTTCTCTCTGCGTTGCTGGAAGCCCTGAGTGATGAAAAGCAACTCCTCCAAGAATGCATCTTGAAAGCCTCTTACACTGCTTGGTAGGACTGCTCAAAACGCTTAGAATCCTTCCAGATAATTCCTCCAATCCCTCATTATTCACAATTCCCCTAGATATACAAGTCTTAGCAATCCTCTCAGCTAATGCTTCTGCACTATTACGAGTAGATACAAATATTAATGCCTGCTTGTTCATATTAATAGTGTCTAGAGCTATGTCTACTGCTTGATCCCCAGTAACTTCTATAATCCTTTTAGCATGATCCTTATCATTTTTCTTGTCTAGATCTAGGGCAGATACAAAGAATTTTTCCATGAAAAAATGTATAATCTCTTAGTATTTAAATTTAGCTATTCGGAGATAACTAAAAAATTTTATAAATAAAGATGTATAAAGAATAGTATATGGTCATGCATGACGCTCTTAAAACCCTAGATGAATCAAAGATAGAAACATTAAAAGAGATAAGCAAGAAGTATAACCTAGACTGGAAGCCAGAGATCATAGAGGTTGGTGATGGTACATATGATTATAGTGGATATCCTGATCCAATGAAGAGGTATTCTTTAAACATAGAGGCATATACAAATATACATGAAGAGGCTTATTTCTGGTTTATTGAATGGCTAAGAAATGATCAGGGATATCCATACTTTGAAAAAATATATGACTATTTCACTGCTTCTGAGAGTAGTTCTTTCTGGGGTGTTACACAGCAAAGAATGGGGATACAGCAAGACAAGGTGTCAACATTCCTAGCAACCATTGGGAAAATGATAAAGGAATTATTCCAATTAGTAAGAGAGTTAAGAATACTAGATGAGAGACTAGCAATATATAATGACTGGGGTAAAACAAAGAGTGCTGATGTAACACTCAAAGGCTACTTTATAGACCTAGTTGAGGGTGGTACAAAGAATCCTGCAAGCGTATATGGACTAGCACAACAAGTAGGATTCACTATTCTCCCAGATTTATTTTTCAATACACATGTCTATAATCTAGAAGAAATAGATAAAGTAGTAGACAAGCTTCCATATCCAAAGAATGTTAAAAACGTGTTAAAGAGAAAGCTCACACAATTCATAACATGGGCAAGAAATACAAAGAAAGAATTAGAGGTTAGAAGGAAATACACTATTAAATATCTCCTAGAACACTGGGCTAGCATAAAGCTATACATATCATGGGTAAAACCATACTTAAGAAGTATAAAAAGATTAATGGGAAAAGAGAAACACATAACTAGCGCAGACCTAGTAGCAGCATTCGAGACAAGCATAGTAGAAGTAGAATTCATTGCAAAGAAGCCATTAAAGATTAGTAAAGATGAAAAATATTATAGTTGCATATTAGCAACATTTAGATATAGAACAAGACCAGAAATGCTCTATCAAAGAGAATATCAAAGAGGACCAGTTCATGTTGGCAAGCTTGAAATAGAGCTAAGAGGATATAACTGGAGTCAGAAGGAGATAGATGCATACAAAGAGATGAGAGACAAGGAAGACCTAGAGATATTAGGCATGCTTGATAGAAGCATCGCAGCAGCAATAGAAGCATTGGGAGATGATCTCAAGAAGTATCTAGATGAAGCATCAAGAGAGGTAAATGTAGATACAGGCCTACCAAGAAAAGAAGAGAAAGAAAAAGAAGAGAAAAAAGAAGAATTCGTGAATCCATTCAAGGCATTACTCGATGGATTGAAAGAGCTTGGAAGCCTATTCATACCAAGAGGAAGGGGTAAAAAGAAGAGTAAATCAGAAAAAGTAAAAGATAAGGGATTACTAAAAGATCTATACAATGTTTACAAGGAATATAAAGGACAACATGGAATGTGGAAGTGGTAAAAATGAATAGCCCAATGAGTGAAGAGGAATACCAGGAGAGACTAAAAGCAATACTAAGACTCCCCCCAGAAGAGAGAGTGAAAGCATTGAAAAGACTGGAAGAAGAGAGAAGGAAAAGACTGGAAGAGTTTAGAAAGAGAGAAAAAGAAGAAGAGAAAAGACTTAGAGAAGCAAAAGAACTAATAGAGAAAGCCCTAAGAGAATTCGAAGAAGAAGAGAAAAAGATAAGAGAACAACAAGAAAAAAAGGAAAACCTAGAAGAAATAGCGGAAGAAGGAGCAGCTGAGAAAGAAGAAAAGAAAGAAGAAGAATTCAAGATAGAATACATGAAGAGAGAAGAGATAAAATATATATCACAAGCAGTGATGAACCCAGAGATGTATAGCACTGTTAAAACACTAGTAGAAAAAGTAAGAAAAGGAACAGCTAGCCTAGAAGAAAAAGAAGCACTAAACGAGTTTAAAGACAGGCTTGAAAACCTGATGAAGAATAGCTATCAAGAAATAAAGCAAGAAGACCCCCATAACTATGCTGGAAGAATGCTATACATGATTAATACAATTATAGAAGAGAAAAAAGAAGAACTGTATAAATCAAACCTAAAGATGTAAAATGGCAAAGCTCAACTATGGACCAATAGACTATATAAGCTATGCAGCACCATATATTGGACCATTCGACAAGACTGGTTATAGCCCGGTATATGGCCCAAGCCTAGAAGAAGTAATGCCAGTACCAGAAGAAGAAAAAGAATCATTAACAAAGCTCCCACCAAGCAAGATTGGGATAAGTGCGAATCCATTTGCACACCCAATCCAAGCATTACAAGAAAGATTGAGACAAGGAGCAAGCAAAGTAGAATTCACATTCTTCGGAGCTGGAAAGGGAAACAAGCAATCATTCACACCTGAAAGCCTTGGAAAAGTAGAGAGAAGAGCATTGAAGGATTTAGCAAAGATTAATGAAGCAGAAGTAACAACCCATGCAACAGTACAAGTAGCAGGCCTAGCTGGTTTCAATCCCGAGGCATACAGGTTTAGTGATCAGTACAGGAATCAAGCATTAAAAGAGATTGCAAAGGCAATAGACTTTGCAGCAGATGCAACAACTGGTGGGGCAATAGTAGTACACACATCAGAATTCCCTAGAAAGATAGAAGAAGCAGAGGTAAGCAAAGAGGGCCCAAGATTCCTAAGCTTCCCGCTAGGAATGGGAGTAGAAAAGCCTGAGGAGATAAAAAAAGAATTAGCAAAAGAAAGACCACTATACTTTGTAGACAAAGAAACGGGAGAAGTAAAAGGATTTAGACTAGACCAAGAGATATCAATCCCAGAGGTAGAAGAAATAATCATACCAGGAGAAGGGGGAAAAGAGGGAAAAATAGAGATACAGAAATGGGAAGAAAAAGAGAATGGTGTAAAAGTAAAGGTCCCAAAGATAAAACAAGTTCCATTATATGAGCTATGGGAAAAAGCAAGAGAAAAATATGGCAAAGAAATAAGAGAAAGAAAAATGACACCAGAAGCAGCACTAGTAAAGTATATACAAGAAGACGCTATAAAGGCATATGAAGCAGAGGCAAGAAGATTCCTAAACGAGATGGAAGAAACAAAGGAGAGAATAGAATTATTGAAAAAAGAGAGAGAAAGATTGTTAAGATTAAAAGAAGAATATGAAAAGAGGGGCTTGCAAAAAGAATGGGAAAGAGAAACAGTTATGATTGGTAGAGAGGGAGGGCTTACACCACCAAAAGTAATGCATAGATTAGAAGCAGTAGAGAAAGAATTAGAAAGAGCTATTAATCAGTTAAGATGGCAAGATGAATATGCAAGCTCTGCTGCTATAAGGCTAAGAAACATTGAGAAAGCATTGAAAAACATTGCACCAATAAAGGATTATGCAATAGAAAAAACTGCTGACACCCTTGCAAGAGCGGGAATAATGGCAATGGAGAAAACACAACAAGTAAAAAAGAAGGAAAAAGA
>JAGGZC010000067.1 GCA_021162185.1 Candidatus Woesearchaeota archaeon
CATTCATTCAATGTTAAGAAGAATGATAAAATAACCATAAAGAAGGATTCATGGGGCTTGTATAAATCCCTACTAGAAGGGTATGCAAAGACAAAGGAATACTGCTTGCTTGTATTAGTGTTTGATAGGCATGAAGCAACGATTGCAAGGATTAATAACACTGGATACAGGATTATCACAACTATTACTCTTGAAACCCTGCCAAAAGAAGAACAAGGAATAAGCAAGACTTATAGAGAATTAGCAACGATGCTTGAAAAAGAATATGATAGCAAGAGGTATGATGGAATAATTATTGGTAGTCCTGGATTCTTTAAGGATTACCTCTTGGAAGCATTGAGAGAGGAATTAAAAAAGAAGGCTGTAACAGTTAATATTAGCTATGGAGGAGTACACGGGGTTAAAGAGGTATTAAGGAATAACTCAGTCCAGGAATTGTTTAGCAAGATTAAAACATTTAAAGATTCAATCCTGATAGAGGAATTAAAAGAATGTATCGCTAAAGGCTTGGCTACTTATGGTTTAAGACAAGTTAGGAATGCATTAGAGCTAGGAGCAGTAGAGAAACTATTGATAAGCGAGAAATACCTAGAAAAGGCTAGAATAGAGGATAACAACATTGATGAACTCTTAAGCCTTGCTGAAGCAATAAGGGCGGAGATAAATATTATTAATGAATCACAAGAACTAGAAGGGCTTGGAGGAATAGCTGCTATTCTTCGCTACAAGATTGAAAATGGATAAAGAGATAATTAAAAAAATAATGGGCAAGAAGGAATTCTCAGACATTCCTGAAAGCCTAGTAGAAAGAGTGATCCAAAAAGTGTACAATAAAGAAATGGATGAAAGAGAAGTAGTGAAAAAGACTCGTGCCTTGCTAAGAAAAAATCTCGCAGCATTCCTATCGAGAAACCTGTTAAAAAAGAAACTCTTAGAAACAGAGAGAATATTGAGGAGTCATACATCTACAAGAGAGAGATACCCATATTATGAGTTGATCTATAAAGAGATCCTAAGAGTAGTAGAGGAAAAAGAGCCATCCATTATTGATCTAGGTGCTGGTATTAATGGCTTGAGCTATGACTATTTCTTGATTAATGGATACAAGCCTAGATATATAGCCATTGAAGCAGTTGGCCAACTCGTGGATTTAATGAATCAATACTTTGAAACCCATGACATTAATGGAAGAGCAATAAAGATGGATTTATTCAACCTTGAAGAAGTCTTAGAAGTAGTGAAAAACACTGATGAACCAAGAATAGTATTCCTGTTCAAGTTGATTGATGGACTAGAAATAATTGAGAGAGACTACTCCAAGAGGTTATTGCTAGCATTAAAGCCATTAACTGATCTCATGGTTATCAGTATTCCTACTAGGAGTCTTGGATCAAGGAAAAAGTTCAGAGCAACAAGGGAATGGCTCAAGAAGTTCCTAAGAGAAAACTTTGAAATAGTTAAGAATTTCAGTATTCCTGGAGAAGAATTTATTATTATACATTAAATCTTTGGAGCTCTATCAATATAGCTTGTATGTAGATATTTGTGTGCCTTCTCGCTTAATGGTTTCTCTAGGAATTCATCATAGATCCTTCTAACTATTGGGTTTTCGTGTGCCTTTCTTATCTTTAATTTCTTGTCCTGCGTATATAATGCCATAGCCCTCTTTCTCAATATGTTTATATCATTACTCTTAGGCTGACCACCCCCACCGATACATCCACCAGGACAAGCCATTACTTCTATGAAATGATACTCTGCTTGCTTATTTCTCACTTTCTCCATTATCTTTCTAGCATTACCCAATCCATGGACAATGCATATTTTTATGTTTTTATCCTTAATCCTAATCTCTGCTTCTCTTACTCCCTCCATTCCTCTTACTTCTCTATATTCAATTTTTCCAAGTTCCTCTCCAGCTATCCATACAAGAGTCCTAAGCACAGATTCAGTAACACCACCAGTAGCTCCATATATTGCTCCTGCTCCACTACTAATTCCTAATGGCTTATCAAATTCCGATTCCTCTAAACTATTAAAATCTATTCCCTTTTTCTTTATCATTCTCGCTATTTCTCTAGTTGTTAGCACATAGTCCACATTCCTATAACCATCATTAATAAGTTCTTGTCTCTGTGCCTCAAACTTTTTAGCTGTACAAGGCATTGCACTAACAACTACAATTCTTGATGGATCAATTCCTCTCAACCTTGCATAATAACTCTTAGCAATCGCGCCAAACATTTCATGAGGGCTTTTACATGTTGATACATGTGGAGCCAAATCTGGATAGAAATGTTCCATAAACTTTATCCATGCTGGACAACAAGAAGTAGTCATTGGTAAAACCCCATTATTATTAATCCTATGCCACAACTCGTGTGCCTCTTCAAATGTTGTTAGATCTGCTCCTAGATCAGTATCAAAGACCATGTCAAACCCGAGGAGTCTTAAAGCTGTAACCATTTTTCCTGTGACAAGTGTTCCTGGTGGCAAGCCGAATAGTTCTCCTAGAGATGCACGTATAGATGGAGCTGTCTGTATTATAACATGTTTATCTTTATCATTCAGTGCTTCCATTACTCTATCTATGTCTTCTTTTTCTCTTATAGCTCCTGTTGGGCATACAAGCGTGCATTGTCCACAAGTACTACAAACCGTGTTATTAATCTCATCCATAAATGCTGGTATTATAACTGTGTTTATGCTTCTATATGCATAATTTATAGCTCCAACTGTTTGTTCATTACACATAGCGACACATCTACCACATAATATGCAGATATTTGGATTCCTCACGATTGCTGGACTTGAATTATCTATTGGTAATGATAACAGTTTCTCCTCGAAGAGGCCTTCTTCCTCTAGATATTCAAGTATTTCCTCATCTTCTAATATTTGAGAAGTATTAATCCTTGATTTCAATAAGTCTAGATTAATCTTTCTATATTCCCTAATCTTTTCATTATCCGTAATAATATGCATTCCTTCTCTCAGTCTTGTGGTACAAGAAGCAACGATTCTTCCATCAGCCTCTACTATGCACTGTCTACATCTACCTTTAACTCCTAGTCTTTTATTAAAGCATAAATGAGGGATATTTATCCCATTCCTTAGTGCTGCCTCTAGTATTGTTTCTCCTTCCTCAAACTCTATTTCTCTCCCATCAATTATTGCTTTTGGCATTGCTAAACACCTCTGGGAAATACTTCAGAGCTGTTAATAGCCACTTTGTGGAAGCCTTCCCAAGCCCACACATGCTTGTATCAGCAATATATTTTGCAAGTCTTTCAAGTAGGGATATATCCCTACTCGTAGCGGTTCCATCTATAATCTTTTCCATTATATCCACTATTCTTGGATTGCCCTCCCTACAAGGAGTGCATAAGCCACAAGATTCATGAACAAAGAATTCTGCTATATGCTTAAACACTTGTAATAAGTCTTGTTCATCATTAATAATGATCAATGTGTTCATCCCAAGCATTCCTCCCAGCCTCTCAATATTATCCATTGTTAATACAAGATTGGGATCATATCTTAACACTCCTCCACTAGCACCTAATAACACTGCCCTGGGATTACCAATAGGCTTAGCTCTTGCAATCAGTTCCCCTAGGGTTATTCCAAGCCTTGCCTCATACACTCCTGGCTTTTCTACATTTCCAGATATCGAGAAGAGTCTTAGATCAGGGTCATAGTCTCCTAGAATTATTAATGGAAGCATTGCCAGAGTTTCAACATTATTCACCAGGGTTGGTTTATCCATATATCCCTTTTCAACTGGGAATGGTGGTTTATTCCTAGGATTAGGTCTTTTCCCCTCTAAGCTATTAAGAATCGCTGTTTCTTCTCCACATATATACCCCCCACCACTTATAATCAGATGAATATTTATATCTCCAAAGAGTTTATTATATTCTTCTATGGCTTTCCTTATTCCTTCCTCAAGGAAAGAATATTCTCCTCGAAGGTATATTATTGCTTGTCGTGCTTCTATTATATGACTAGCAATTGCTATCCCCTCAACTACTATTAATGGATTCTTCTCTAGTATAAACCTGTCTTTAAACGTGCCCGGCTCTGATTCCTCTGCATCACATACAACAATTTTTTCACCCTGACTACTCCTTGCCAATGATAGTTTCTTCCAAGTAGGAAAATGTGCGCCACCCCTTCCAGTTAAACCAGAATTCCTTATGAGTTCTATCAATTCATCTGGATTCATTGATAAAGCTTTTCTTAGTCCATTAAAACCTGTATGTCTTTCTATCTGCATTTTTCAATTAGCTTTTCAATATTTTCCAATCTAACCTTTTCATAGTAAACACCATCAATAACAACTACTGGAGCTTTATCACACCTACCCTGGCATTGAAGTTTTAAAAGCCTTATATCCCCCTCATCGCTATTAATACTCACTCCTAACTCTTCTTCAAAGGCGTGAAGTATTTCTAATGCGCCATTAGCAATACAAGAAGGACAAGTACATACACCTATAAAATGCTTTGGAGGATTATCAACACTAAACAAGGAATAGAAACTTGCAACACTAAAAATCTCTGCTAGTGGTTTTCCATGCTTCTCTGCAAGAGATTCTAGCTCTCTCCTTGGAAGATACCCGAACCTTTTCTCTATTTGCCATAAGTCTTCTAAGATGAATTTCATTTATATAACATAAACAAAAAATATTTAAAAGTTTTTTGTAAAAAATTGATTGGTGGGAACAATGATGATAAATGAATTAATAAACAAAAGAGTTTATGAGTTTAGCAATAGACATGAAGCCATAGAAATAGTTGTATATGGATTCATAGGTTTCCTAATACCAATGCTCTTAGGGCACCCACAACTACTAGTTGGGAGCATTGTGAATAGCGTGATAATATTATCAGCACTACATCATCGTGGAGTAAAACCAGTTTCATTATTCATTCTTCCAAGCCTTGGAGCGATCACTAGGGGAATACTCTTTGGACCATTCACAATACTCCTAGTATATATGGCTCCATTCATCTGGATCTCTAACTTCTTGATCTGGATATCCATGAAGAAACTCTATATTGATCTAAAAAAGAATTATTTGTCAAGCCTAATTGTTTCAAGCATGATCAAGGCATCATTCCTGTTCCTCACAGCATTCCTACTTTATAGCCTTGGGATTATTCCAAAACTCTTCCTAATAGCCATGGGTCCAATACAACTAGCAACAGCAATAACTGGTGGACTGATAAGTCTAAGTGTTTCAAA